>JAGPIR010000128.1:0-1599 GCA_018054915.1 Allobrachymonas sp. | reverse complement strand
CGCACACTTAAAAGAGACAACGAAGATTTGCCGTTGACAACCGGGGAATTCGCCATGCTCAAGGCGCTGGTAAGGCATCCGCGCCAGCCGCTTTCACGTGAAAAGCTGGCGCAATTGGCGCGGGGGCGTGAATTTGAGCCCTTTGACCGCAGCTTGGATGTTCAGGTTTCGCGCCTGAGGAAACTGATCGAGACAGATCCCGCTTCGCCACGGTACATCCAAACGGTTTGGGGCGTCGGGTATGTGTTTGTGCCAGATGGCGGCAGCAATGGCTGACGCCATAAACATGGCGCGATAAGCATTGTGCTGCGCATGCCTGTTGATAACCGTTTCATGGATGGTGCGGACAACGCTGCAACGTTTCCTGATGCTGGGCCAGTTTCGCCCAACTCTGCGGATGAGCGGCCAGCCCGCTTTGGGCTGAATCTATTCTGGCGCACGTTCATCATGATGGCCCTGTTGCTGACGGTCAGTAACCTGGGCTGGCTGTTTTCGGTGCGCTCGGTCGACCTGGAGCCGCGCGCCAGACAAACCGCGCAACAGATTGCCTCGCTTGTCAACCTCAGTCGAGCCGCGCTTATCTATTCCGACACGATCACGCGTTACGCTTTGATCAAGACGTTGGCGGAAGAAGAGGGCGTGCGCATCCTGCCGCGTGAGTCCGAAGACCGGATTGTTTCCATGCGCTCTGGGCAGATGGCGGAGCGCGTCACGCAGGAACTGCGCAAACGGTTAGGTTCGCAAACCATCGTGGCTAGTTCGGTCAATGGCGAGGACGGGCTGTGGATAGGATTTGACATCGACAACGACCCTTACTGGCTGTTGACCGACCAGTCCCGCATCAATCAGGTGGGCGGCGCAACGTGGCTCGTCTGGGTGTTGATGGCAGGCTTGTTGTCGCTTACCGGAGCGGCCGTGATGGCGGGCATCGTCAACCAGCCGCTGCGGCTCCTGCTGGATGCCATCAGCAAGGTGCACAAGGGCGATTTCAAAACCGGACACCTCGATGAAACGGTGACGACCAAGGAAATTCGTGAGGTGAACGTTGGTTTCAACCGCATGGCCGAGCAGATGGCCAAGGTCGAACAGGAACGGGCAGTGATGCTGGCAGGTATTTCCCACGACTTGCGAACACCGTTGGCCCGGTTGCGGCTGGAGGTCGAAATGAGTGTGCCCGATCCGGAATCCCAAAAGTACATGGTGGCCGATATCGAGCAACTCGACGCCATCATCAACAAGTTTATGGACTATGCACGGCCCGAGGCTGTCAAGCCCGTTATCGTGCAGCTGGCCGATGTGGTCCAGACTTGTGCCTATCCGTATCACAACGTCAGCGACATGATCATTCGCATTGATGTGCCGCACACGCTGCGCGTGAAGGCCGACGAAGTGGAGTTGGCACGCGTCATTTCCAATCTCATGGAAAACGCACGGCGCTATGGCAATACACCAGGCACGCATGTGACCGAACTGACAGTCAAGGCCAAAACCGAAGGCGCGAAGGTGCTATTGCAGATCCACGATCGTGGTGCTGGCGTGCCAGAGCACATTCTTTCCCGTTTGACCCAGCCATTCTTTCGTGCTGACGAGGCCAGAACG
>JAGPIR010000127.1 GCA_018054915.1 Allobrachymonas sp. | reverse complement strand
AAAAGAAGAAAAAAAATGGCTGCCTTGAACAGCAGCCAGAAAAAAGATTTCATGCGCCCCTTCAAACAGTGCCTTCCTACTGTGCATGCACCGGCCAGCATTCCCGGCAATTATAGGGGAGCGTCACCTGCTGCACCGGCAGCCATCTCGCCGTGCTGGTCCACCGCTTCACGCAGCGCCTTGCCAGGTTTGAAATGCGGGACCCGCTTTTCGGGAATGCGAACCGCCTGACCGCTGCGCGGATTGCGCCCGGTACGTGCCGGACGGTGACTGATGGTGAAACTGCCAAACCCGCGGATTTCGATACGATGGCCATTGGCCAGCGCTTCCGCCATACTGTCAAGAATGGTCTTCACCAACATCTCGGCGTCCCGATGAGGCAACTGGTGAAATTGCCCGGCCAATGCGTCAACCAGATCGGATCGGGTCATGAAAAGCCTCCTGTTGCTGCCATGCGCCCCCGCCGCGCAACACGGTCCCTTCGGACCGTGTGCGGCTAGGGCTTGGGCTTTTTCTCTCAGGCCTTCTCTTCGTTGTCCAGCTTGGCACGCAGCAGAGCACCCAGGCTGGTTGTTCCGGCGCTGTCGCGGCCAGAACCCTGATTGAGGGTATCCAGTGCCTGCTGCTGGTCAGCGGCATCCTTGGCCTTGACCGACAACTGGATGTTACGGGCCTTGCGATCGATGCTGGTGATAACGGCGCTGACTTCATCGCCCACCTTCAGCACAGTGCCAGCATCTTCTACGCGGTCCCGGCTGATTTCGCTGGCGCGCAGATAGCCCGTCACGTCTTCACCCAATTCGATTTCAGCGCCTTTGGCGTCCACGCTTTTGACCTTGCCTGTCACAACAACACCCTTGTCGTTGATCGAAACGAAGGTGGTGAACGGGTCGGAATCGAGCTGCTTGATGCCCAGGCTGATACGTTCACGCTCCACGTCCACGCCCAGCACCACAGCATCCACTTCCTGGCCCTTTTTGTAATTGCGCACAGCAGTCTCACCCGGCTCGTTCCAGGAGAGGTCAGACAGGTGCACCAGACCATCGATACCGGCAGCCAGACCCACAAAAATACCAAAATCGGTAATCGACTTGATCGGACCCTTGACCTTGTCCCCGCGCTTGGTTTGCGCAGCAAACTCCTGCCACGGGTTGGCCTTGCACTGCTTCATGCCCAGGCTAATGCGGCGCTTGTCTTCATCAATTTCCAGCACCATCACTTCCACTTCGTCGCCCAGAGACACAATTTTGTTGGGTGCAGCGTTCTTGTTGGTCCAGTCCATCTCGGAAACGTGCACCAGGCCTTCGATGCCGGGCTCCAGCTCGACAAACGCGCCGTAGTCAGCAATATTGGTCACCTTGCCGAACAAGCGGGTTTGGGCCGGATAGCGGCGCGCCACACCCAGCCAGGGGTCATCACCCATTTGTTTGAGACCCAGACTGACACGGTTTTTCTCTGCATCAAACTTGAGTACCTTGGCTGTGAGTTCCTGACCGGCATGCACCACTTCAGAGGGGTGACGCACACGGCGCCACGCCATGTCGGTGATGTGCAACAGCCCGTCGATGCCCCCCAGATCCACAAATGCGCCGTATTCGGTGATGTTCTTGACCACACCATTGACGATCGCGCCCTCCCTCAGGGTTTCCAGCAACTTGGCACGTTCCTCGCCCATGCTGGCCTCCAGCACGGCGCGGCGGGACAGCACCACGTTGTTGCGCTTGCGATCCAACTTGATGACCTTGAACTCCATAGTCTTGTTTTCGTAGGGAGTCAGATCCTTGGAAGGACGGGTGTCCACCAGCGAACCAGGCAAGAAGGCGCGGATGCCGTTGACCAGCACGGTCAAGCCGCCCTTGACCTTTCCAGCGGTGGTTCCGCTGACGAAATCGCCGGACTCGAGCGCCTTTTCCAGGCTCAGCCACGAGGCCAGGCGTTTGGCAGTATCGCGCGAGAGGACGGTTTCGCCAAAGCCATTTTCGGCGCTGCTGATGGCAACAGACACAAAGTCGCCAGCCTGGACTTCGACTTCGCCCTGGTCATTTTTAAATTCCTCGATCGGGACGTATGCTTCGGACTTCAGCCCTGCGTTGACCACGACGTGGCTGTGCTCCACACGCACCACTTCGGCAGTGATGACTTCACCTGTGCGCATTTCAGCGTGCTTCAGGGATTCTTCAAACAGGGCGGCAAAAGATTCAGACATGAAATTTCCTGTCTGCTCCCGGGAACAGGGCTGCACCATTGCAGCGCCCCAGTCGGGAACAGGGGTTGGTTGCAGCAAGAGCCGCAACATGTTTTTACAACGTACAAATCCACCTTCTTACCCGAACACCTGCTGCAACGCAACAGCCATGGCCGAAAAGAAAAAGAAGGCGGCACGAAGCCGGTCCGGCGCAACAGAAGATCAACGTTGCGCCACAAACGGCCGTTTATCTTGCCACCATTGCAACACCTGCTTCACAGATGCGGGAACATCAAGGGCAGAGTTATCCAGCAGCAAGGCATCCGGCGCCGGATGCAAGGGGGAGACCGCACGACTGCTGTCACGCACATCCCGAGCCTGTAATTCGGCGCACAGATTATCAATATTAGCAGAAACCCCTTGCAAAATCAATTGTTTATACCGCCTTCGCGCACGCTCTTCGGCATTGGCGGTCAAATACACTTTCAACACAGCCTGCGGAAATATGACCGTGCCCATATCGCGTCCGTCTGCCACCAACCCCGGCAAACGGCGAAAAGCGTGCTGCAATCCTAGAAGGGCTTTGCGCACTTCCGGTAGAGTCGACACCCTGGACGCATCAAGACCCGCCTGTTCGGTCCGGATGTCGGCCGTCACATTGTCGCTTCCAAACCACACCTGCTGTTCCCCTCGATCGTCAACAGCAAAACGCACAGGCAGGCTGGCGGCCAGCACGGCAATCGCAGCCTCGTTCTCCGGTTCAAGAGACAGCCCCGCCCGGCGAGCAGCCAGCGCCGTGATGCGGTACAACGCGCCGGAGTCGAGCCAGTGGTAGCCCAGCTCCCGCGCCACAGCCGAAGCCAGGGTGCCTTTCCCGGAAGCGGAAGGACCATCAATGCACAGCACGGGAATCCGTTGCGCTTCAGTTTGCGCCAGGGCAAAAAAAGCAGGGAAAAATTCGGGAAAGGTCTTAGCCACGCACACCGGGTCTTCGATGCACACAGACAGACCGGCAGAATTGAACGCGGCCAGCGCAAAACACATCGCCACGCGGTGGTCGTCGTAAGTGTGGATGCTGGCCTGTTTCCAGCCGGACGGCTCCCCCGATCCCAAACGTTCAGGCGGCGTGATGCGGATATAGTCCGCCCCCTCTTCCACGCCAGCACCCAGCTTGCGCAATTCGCAAGCCATGGCAGCGATGCGGTCGGTTTCCTTCACGCGCCAACTGGCGATATTGCGCAACGTCGTGACGCCATTGGCATACAACGCCATCACGGCCAGCGTCATGGCCGCATCCGGCATGTGGTTGCAATCCAGGTCAATCGCCTGCAACGGCCACGTTCCGCGCTGGATGGTGACGCTGCTGGCGGTGCTGTTGATCTGCGCGCCCATCTGGCGTGCGGCGTCAATGAACCGGATGTCGCCCTGAATCGAATCCGCCCCCACGCCTTGCACCGTGATGCTGTGGCCCTGCGCCGGATCGGCCGCAATGGCGCCCAGAGCGATGAAATAACTGGCCGATGAGGCATCGGCCTCCACATGCAGGCAGCCGGGGCTCTGGTAGTGCGATCCGGCGGCAATGGTGAACTGCCGCCAGCCGGTCTGATCGTCGCGCTGCACCGCCACGCCAAACTGCTGCATCAGCCTAAGCGTGATTGCGATGTACGGTTTGGAAATCAGCTCGCCCTCAACATCGATGGTCAAGGCATGCCCAGCCAACGGCGCAGCCATCAGCAGGGCGGTTAGAAACTGGCTGGATACATCGCCACGCACACGAATACGGCGAAGGCTTGCATCTGAACCTGTGTGACGGGGTGCGATGTGCAACGGAGGGTACCCTGGGTTGCCCGCATACTGCACGTTACAACCCAGTTGCGTCAGGCCGTCTACCAGATCACCGATGGGGCGCTCGTGCATGCGCGGCACACCACGGAGCACAAAATGGCCGTCAAGCATCGCCAGAACCGCCGTTAACGGACGCATGGCCGTGCCCGCATTCCCCAGAAACAGATCCGCCGGCGATTGCGGCTGCCTGCAGCTATCGGGCAAACAAGCTGCCATGCCTTCGATTTGCACCGTAGTGCCGGACTGTTCCACCCGGCAACCAATTTGCTGCAGTGCCATAAACATGACCCGTGTATCGTCAGAATCGAGTACACCGTGCAGCGTGGTGCCGCCGCTACACAAGCCCGCCAGCAGTAGCACGCGATTGCTGATGCTCTTGGAGCCGGGCAACTGCACCGATCCATGCGCCGATTGCAACGGCGGAATATCAAGATACGCAGGACGACTTGGGTTCATGGCAAGGGATCAATCAATGGCAATACCCGCAAACTGCCGCGGGACTGTGGTGCCGTCATTCTATCGGCCGGCCCCAGCCGCCCATTTGCGCGCCTCGCTCACAACAGACATCGGCAGTTGCAGCTAGGCATGGCGCATTACCCAAAAATCCGCCGCTTTGACGCGCCCACAGCCGGGCATACAGACCGCCGCGCGCCACCAGTTCGGCATGCGTGCCTTCTTCGACGATGCGCCCCTGATCGAGCACCCCCAGGCGATCCATGGCCGCAATGGTCGAGAGCCGGTGCGCAATCGCAATCACCGTCTTGCCCT
>JAGPIR010000126.1 GCA_018054915.1 Allobrachymonas sp. | reverse complement strand
TGTTCGTGCCGATCAGCCTCTTTCTTGCCAGTAAATTCGGTACGCCCAGTTATAGCGGCCCTGGCGGCTGGGGTAGCGGGTTCATGATTCTGTTGGTCGGCATCCTGGCAATCAGCCCCAGCCTTGTCGTCAATGGTTTTTTTGCCTTGCTGGTCGGCCATCAGTTGGCCAAGCGATGCCAGGTCAGAGCTGGCCTGTTCGGGCTGCTTTTCGGTGCTGGGCTGGCGGCGCTGGTGGCGGAGATTTACCTGCTGCTGCTTTATCTCAGGCACTGAAATCATTGATCCCGCCGCTTGTCGCGGTGGGTGATAATTCCCGCTGTACGCTACACGGCCTTGCGTCGATGGGGGGCCTGTAATGTGGCGGGCCATTCTCCAGAATGTGATTCCTTTCGCTCCCGAGTTTCCATGCCCGAGTTCTGCAAGATTGCTTTCCTGTTTGCTGTGACTGCCGTCGCCGAGATTGTTGGCTGCTATTTGCCCTGGCTGGTGCTGAAGCAGGGGAAAAGTGCCTGGCTTCTGTTGCCGGCGGCGTTGTCATTGGCGACGTTTGCCTGGTTGTTGACCTTGCATCCAAGTGCGGCGGGGCGCACCTATGCGGCGTATGGCGGGATGTATATTGCCGTCGCCCTGATCTGGTTGCGGATTGTCGATGGCGTAACGCTGACCCGCTGGGATGTGGTTGGTGCGGCCATTGCGCTGAGCGGAATGGCGGTCATTGCGTTGCAACCCGACTAGAGGGTCGGCCGGGAATCATGAAAAATTCCCCGAAAACTGCCTACTCTTCTGAATTAAAAAGCGAATCTTGATTGTCAACGCTATTTTTCTTGGCGTTGGTGCTCTTCGCCTGTGGCGACTGTAATGTCGCGAGCTTTTCAAAGACTTTCTCGTGGCTAGCGGCAACGGCTTTTGCCGCCATCAGTTCGGCTGCCAGCCGCTGCCCCGTTTCCATGCTCTCCCTTAGCTTGCAGAGGTTCGCTTGGTTTTCCTTGTCCAGATCGGACACTCGCCCGTTGGCTTGCGCCAACTGATCCGTCAACTGTTGGATTTTCACCTCGGCAACGGCCAACTGCTCTTTGACCGAGCGCAATGTTCGTACTTCGCCATCGTGTCGATGAAGTTCACTGTGCGCATGGGTGAGCTCGCTTGATAGACGGGCATTGTCCTCATGACTGCGGATGAGTTCTTGCTGTTTCGCGTTTGCCGTTTCCTTGGCATTACGCAACTCCCCCTGCAAGAACTGGATCTGCTGTTCGAACTGGCGCTGATCCTGCTCCCGTTGTTCCTTCGCTGCGGTTCGGAAATGCGCCAGTGCCTCGCGGGCGTGTTGGTGCTTTTCCTCCAGCGACACACGGTGCGCTTCTTCCTTTACCAGTTGCCCTTCCATGTCCTGGATGCGCTGAGCCATTTGTGCCCGAACGATTCTCTCTTCTTGGAGCACGCTTAGTATTTCGCTGTGGGCTGCTTTCTCTGCACCCAACTCCAGGGCCTGGCGTTCAGACTGGCTGCGAAAGGATTCCACTTCATTACGTAATGTGGCGATGGTGTCGTTCAGCGCCGCAATTTCTGCCTTGTGCTTATCGGTCAGAGCCGCCAAACGCTGATCAGCTTCTTCATGCAGGCGTTCTGCGAGCCTGGCAGCCAGATCCTGGATGGCTTCACTGACCGCGACCTGGGTACCGGTACTGCCGCCTTCCTCTTCTTCGATTTCCTTCAGATAGCGGTGAATCGTGCCTTTCGAGCCGGTATCGCCTAACTCGCTGCGAATTGCGTCGATCGATGGGTAGCGCCCCATCGCCAACAGCTTGTTACGCGCTCTGACGACTTCTGACTTGTAGATTCCTGCTCTGGCCATGGCATCCTCGTATTTCATACCGTATTACGTATTACGATATTACATACTAATCAAACGAAGTTCAATGCAGCGAAAGTAGCAAATATAAGACGCGATAATGGTTGATTATTTGTTGTAATACGCAATGGTGACCCCAAAGTCTTGAACATAATTACGAACGGACATTCTGGCTACACTGGAATTCAATATGTTGCGCCTGTTCCAGCTACCCGCAAGAATTGGAAGAAGCTGTCGGTCGTGTCACGGGCGTGCGCGCCGGGACCGAGCGCCTGGTGGTACTGGCCGAAACTCGTACGGCGCAGGATGGCAATGAAGCAATTCGCGCTGAGGTAGAGCAATTGGCTATAGAACTCACCGGCCCACTCTGGGGACTCTGGGTGTGGATGGTTTTCGGCCTCCTGGCACCGGTCTTCTGGGTTGCGATAGCGCTTGCGCCAACGCTCGCCGCGCGGCGTCTCGCCCGAATCGGATCACGCCTTGCCCTGACTGCGACTGGCATCCAGCCACGAGCAATCGGCTGCGCTACCCGCACGTTTCGCTTTTGTTGCCAAACAGGAATTGCTTGCTCACCCGCTGGCCGCGATACCGTTGAAACGCCTAGGCGCAGTTTTCGTTGAGCGCTTTGATACTGTGCGCGGTGTTGAAGACACGCATGCACTGGAGAGGCGGGCTGGAGCAGGCAACGCCCTTGTAGTCTTTGCCGAAGGAACCTTCCGTGAACCGCCCGGTGTATTGCCCTTCCGCATGGGGGCTTTCCTGGCCGCTGCCCGCGCCGATGTTCCGGTCATTCCTGTCACTTTGAGCGGCACCCGCCGTCTTCTTCCTGACCTTAGTCTGTGGCCACGCTACAGCAAATTGACGGTTACCGTCCATCCACCGATCATTCCCGCAGGAGCAAACTGGCACGCAGCCCTTGTACTGCGCGACACCGCGCGGGCAGTCATCCTGGCGCAATCGGGTGAACCGGACGCTACTGTGCGCTGATGTCGCAGTGCGGTTTGGTTAACTGACCCGGTCTCAATATTCGCCAGGTATCGCGAAACACGGCCTGCTCCACTTTCAGCCGCAGATGACTCGGACAGGCCACTCTGATCACGAGCATTAGTTGCTCGGGGTCGGAAAAATCCCACAGAATCTTGTTGCGGCCAGAGGGAAAAGCGATGAAGCTTTCGTCGGAAATTTTGCGGAAATGCGCTTCGGCCTCGCTTTGCCAAGTCTGTGTCGCCTCATCGGCAGCCGCCAGCGCCGCAGATTCCACGCGATCAAGATCCCACATTGCTTCATCGGGGATCGGCATGCGAAACAGATGCAATACGTAATCTCCGGTGAGAGATGTGTTTTTCAAAGGCGTGGTCAGCAACAAGCCATTCGGAAACTCAGCCATCTTGCCGGTCTGCTGCCCGGCATAGCCTAACTCCGCCAACGTCGTGGCAAATATGTCGATGTCGATGACCCGGCCATGAAGTTGGTTGATTTCAATGAGATCACCTACCTTGAACGGCCGGACGAAGGTGATGTAAAGATAGCCCAGCACGCACATCAGCAGTTCTTTGCTGACGATCAGGACGGCCCCGGCAACCGCTGCTAGGGACAGGGCAAAACCGGCAATCGTCGACGCCCAGACCGAGATGATGACGAAAAAAACCAGGAACCAGATGACGTTCCGGGCCCAGACCAGATGCATCCGACGCTTCTCGGCGGAAATTTCCCCTCGCACAAGATAGCGCGCCCAGAGGTGAGAGAGAGCGGCACCTACGGCAATCAGGAAGAAGGTCGCAATGACCTTCTCCCATTGGCCAGGAATGGCGACAAACAGTTCATGCAGCATGGGCATCAACGCGGCGCTCCGGTCAGCCATTGACAGAAGGAATAATGGAGCCTGGCATTCACGAATTCGAGCCTTTTCTCCGGATAACGATCAAGTAGTATCCCACGGACAATGCCAGCGTTACCGCGGCTGTTGCATAGACATGCTCAGCCCCCAACTCGTTGAAGTCCAGCACGATGACCTTGCGAGCAATGGCCATCAGAGCCGTCCCGAGGACAATCTCAACGGCCAGTTGCCGGTTATGGTTGTCTTCGACATAAAGAATGATGTTGTGAAATATTTCAACTGCGATCAGCACTGCCATGAATGCACCGAAGGTTGCGAGAATATCCTTGATTTCAAGCAGCATGAATGGCGGTGCCATCAAGCGCTGGTAAAGCACATAGACCACATCCGCCACGCCCCAGATGATGACCATTACCATGACCGCAGCGAGTACGCGTGCAACTTGGGAGATTACCCTGTTGAAGAAGGACAGTACAGGATCCTGTGTTTGGTGATTTGACTGTTCGTTTGTTTGCATGATGGCTGCCGATTGAGGAAACTCACGTTGTTGGAACTGGCTGGGTGATGCTGGGAAATAATGCTGAACGTTCGGATTCCATGACTGTCATGATCGCCGGGTGAACAACCCGTCGCTCGGCCGTTATGGCCCAGAACCCCTCATGAATCTCATTGACCACGCCGATGCAGCGCGTATTGTAGCGTGTGCATATTTCATCCCTCAGAACGGCGGGCCCCGGGAAAAACCCAGCGCCCGCCTGCCCAAAAGCTTTCATCAATGCACCATCGTCGAACTCGCCCATCAGCCGCGGCACTAAGCGCAGGTCGCTCAACCAGCGATCGATATGACCACGAATAGCGGAATGTCCCCCCGGTAGAAGCAGCGGCGCATCGTTCAGGCATTGCGGAAAATCGCCAAGTTCTGCGCACAAAGACGCCCCCCCGAAAAACGCCAAGGGGCTTTCCCCCAACTTATGGCTGTGCCCGCGGATGGCCAGCCCGGACGGCATCGGACGATCTGCCACGACCATGTCAAGACGCTGCAAGGCCAATTCGGCCAGCAGCATGTCGATAGTGCCTTCCCGGCAAACCAGCCTAACGGGCTCAGGTAGTTTGCCAACAGGGGCCAGCAAACGGTAAGCG
>JAGPIR010000005.1 GCA_018054915.1 Allobrachymonas sp. | reverse complement strand
TGCGCACCTTCTGCGCCCGCATGCTCATGGCGCTGGCGCATAACTGGAGTGTGTGCAACGAATGGTGGATGGGCTTGATCAACCCCCTGCGCTGGAGCGCCCGTCTGCCAGCGGAATTGTCCATGCAGGGCTGGTACCTGCTGGTTTGCAACCATCAGAGCTGGGTGGATATTCTGGTATTGCAGAAGGCATTCAATAGCCGCATTCCTTTTCTGAAGTTCTTCATCAAGAAGGAGTTGCTATATGTGCCCTTGCTGGGCATTGCCTGGTGGGCGCTCGACTATCCGTTCATGCGGCGGCGCGGTGGCGCCAGCGCCCGCAAGGATCTGCAGGCTGCGCGCAAGGCCTGCGAAAAATTCCGCCATATGCCCACTTCTGTTATCAGTTTTGTTGAAGGCACGCGTTTCACCGCAGAAAAGCACCGTGCGCAGCAGTCGCCCTATCTTCATTTGCTTCAGCCCAAGGCTGGAGGCATCTCCGTGGCGCTTGAAACCATGGGTGACATGTTTACCAGTGTGCTCGATGTGACGATCGTCTACCCCGAAGGCGTGCCTACTTTCGTTGATGTGATGGCCGGACGGCTGAAGGCTGTTTCGGTAACGGTGCGTACCTTGCCGGTGCCGGCAGACTTGCTGCCGCAGCAAGATCAGCCTGTGCAGCGGGCGCAGGTGCAGAAATGGATCGGTGCCCTGTGGCAAGAAAAGGATGCTGAACTGAGCCGATTGCTGGGCTCGTGAACCGTCGCTAGCGAGACGCTGTCTTTTGGGCTGTAGTCAAGTATTTCTGTCAATTCTTGATGCACGCGCATTTGGCGCCTTTGCCAGGATACAAAAAATATGACATAAATATATATTTTTATGATACAGTCCAAACTGTCCTTAGTGACAGCAAGTACCTCTCCACACCAAGAGCTTGCCCCGATAACTGTTTTTTCGACGGTTATCGGGTTTTTTTTGTGGTACGGGTGCATCGTCATGCCTGGTGTGGATGTAAAGACTTTTTGTGGTCCATGAACGCTCGTTCGGCCGCACGGTCCCAGAAAACCAAAAAGCAAGATCGCCAGAGTGGCGATCGAGGCCGACACGATGGCGGGCGGCTTCAATCCACCAGCTTGTAATCCACCGGAATGCCCAAGGAGGAAATTGCCTGCCCCGGTTGTGCCTTGGCCGCGGCGGCAGCGGCGGCCTCTTTGACCAATTGCAGCGCGGCCTCATCCAGAGCGGCCACCCCCGAACTCTTGGCCACACTGGCCGAAAGCAGCACCCCTTCGGCCGAGAAACTGGCCTGTACGGTCACTTCGCCCTCCTGACGCAGGCGGCGTGCCACATTGGGATAGCGCTTGCGACTGCCCATATAGGCCCGCAGAATGCTGCGCCAGTTGGGCGCATCCTTGCCCGTGCCGCTGCCAAAGCCCGAGCCTACACCCGAACCGACCCCGGAGCCCACGCCCGAGCCTTCGCCGCGGCCGATACCGGGCCCTTTGCCCGAGCCCACCCCCGGACCTACGCCTGAACCCACGCCCCCGCCGCTGCCGCTGTCGATGCCCGGCCCCTTGCCTGAACCGATACCCGTGCCTTGCCCGTCGCCGATGCCGCCCGTCTTGGCCGCATCCAGCCCGGTTTTTTCGGTGCGCCCCTGCTCGGCTGCCAGCCGGGCGGCCAGTTCGCGCTTCTTGGCCGCCACCAGGGCTTCGATTTCCTCTCTGGTCTTGGCTTCCTGGGCGGGTTTCACTGCATTGGGCTGCGAACTCTTGGGCACGGGCCGTTTGGGCGCCGCCACTGCCTGGTGGGAGACGGCTTCTTCCTGCGTCTGCTCTGCAGCGGTCTGGGGCCATTCGCCATCGGCCTTGAGCAGCTCGGTGCCGTCGCCGCTGCCTCCGCCGCCTCCGGGTGTGCCTTCACCCCCGCCGCCGCCTCCACCGCCTCCTGCCGTATCGGCCCATGCTATGGGCGTATCCACGGCGATGTATTCGGGTACGGGCGCCCGGTGCAGCCACCACCCGCTGACGCCCAGCACTGCGGCATGCAGCAGCAAGGACCACAGCCAGTCGCGCCAGGCATGGGGAGCAGAAGCGGCAGTGTTCGTATGAACGGGGAGGGTCGGCATATCAGGGGCGCTGGACTTCAAGATTGACCCGGGTAAAACCCTCTTTCTTCACGGTGTCCACGGCAGCCACGAATTCCTGCAAAGGCAGCGTGCCATCGGCTCGCATCAGTACCGGGGCGCTGCGGTCCTTGCCGCCCAGCGCGGCCACCAGATCGGGGATGGGCTGGTCGTTGAGGAAGAAGGTGCGTTCGGCCGTCATGGTGATGACCAGGCTTTCGGTCTGCGCGGTGGTGGCGACCTGTCCCGATTTGGCCAGGTCCACCGGAATGCGCCCGCTGGCCACGAAGGTGGCGGTGGTCAGCACGATGGTGAGCAGCACCAGCATGATGTCGAGCAGCGGCACGATGTTGATGGCATCCATGTCTTCTTCGTCTGCGGCGTGCATGGGGGCTCCTTGGGTAATGGATCGGGGGCGTTGTTCAGTGGCCGTGGGCTTCGTCAAAGATTGCGAGGTGCTCGCGCACCTTGCGCCGCAGGATGTTGTTGAGCACCACGCAAGGAATGGCGACTGCGATGCCCGCGGCTGTAGCCTTGAGCGCCAGCGACAAGCCAGTCATGATGGACTTCACGTCCATGCTGGAGCCTGAACCCAGCGTCTGGAACGTGACCATGATGCCCAGCACGGTGCCCAGCAGACCGATGTAGGGGGCGTTGGCGCCAATGGTGCCGATGATGTTGAGCCTCCGCGTGAGGTCGCTTTCCAGCCGCGCCCGGCTGGTGTAGCGCGTGGCCTGCATGCTGCGATAAAAGCGCAACCGTTCCAGCGTGATGGCTACGGCAATGATGCTCAGCGCGATCAATACGCCAAATACCGCGTATTCAACAAGGGGGCCTAGGCTTTGCATGGGAAATTTTCTCCGGGTCATTCAAAAGGATTCAGGTCGAAAAGTTTGGCCGGCACGGCGGCGGTGAAGGCATCATTCAGGTAGACACTCAGTGCGGGTGGTGAGAAATGTTTCGCGGCGTTTGAAAGAGGTCGAAAGAGGTCATTGGTGGCCGTTTACATGTTTTTTACTGGGAAACCAGCTTGTAACCCATCACCAATATCAAGAAAAACAATCTTGAAATGATGGCTAACGTTGTAGAGGTCGCAGATACTTTCATTCCAAGCTGCGGACCAAAAAACGAGATGGTGCGCGCAATGGTGCCGCTGCGAAAGCCATACAAGGGCAAAAGCAGCAGACTGCCCATGATGACCGCCAGCACGGCGTCGATATCGTTGACGGTTCCGCTATTGCGCAAGGTTCCGACCGCCGCGGCTCCGGCAATCGGGTTGAAAATAAAAACGGCTATAGGGACCGCCAGCACCACGGGCAATTGCAGCGCATGGCTGATGGGCGCCACCATTTTTTCGAACATGACGCCGACACCGGCATTGAACAGGAATACCACGCAAAAGGTAATGGCCAGATAGGTGCCGGCGATTTTCACGAACAATTGCAACTGCTTTTTCATTGTGGTACGGGGCGCATGGCTGTCAGCTTGCGAAAAATCGACACTTCTTACCTGCTTGCTCTGGCGGACATGGAACAGTACATAGCCATAGCGGATCACTGCCGCCGATAAGAAGCACAGGAGGTAGATTCCCCCCGCCTTCCATCCGAGCAAAGGCACCATGATGGGTAATTGGTAGGTGAATATCTGCTTGATGTTGAGGGAGGTCCCGTTGAGGATGGCCCCGAGATAGGTGTCCTTTTCCGTGATCTGGCGCTGGCGGTACAGCTCCGACAACATGGCGTTGGCGCTCAGCACCGAGCCAAACGCAACCAACGAGGCGGCAATAACGGTGTCGGGCAAACCGATCCGTGCCGTAAAGGGTTTGCTGAAGGCAGCCAGATGCTTCAGGAAGCCCTTGGCCACCAGCAGATAGGTGATCATCAGCGAAACGAACGTGGTCAGCAGCGTTTCGGGGACAAACCCACTCATTTGCTGCAGGGTGAGCAGGGCCGCATCAGTGATGGTCGAAGGATTCATGTTCGTGATCCGAATGGTGGTGGTCCAGTTCGCCCAAGGACCGCAATACGTGCATGTGGACATGGCCGTGGCTGTGGCGGATGTCGGTCTGCACGCCATATACGTCGGCCATTGTTTTTTCGGTGATGACTTCCTCGGCAGAGCCGCTGCAATACACATCACCCCGATGCAGCATCACGATGGTGTCGCAATACCGTGCGGCCAGGTTCAGGTCGTGGATGATCAGAAGCACGCCCAGGCCGCGCTCCCGGGCCAGTCGGGTGATGGTTTCGAGAAGATCCAGTTGGTGGCGCACGTCCAGATTGCTGGTGGGCTCATCCAGAATGAGGTAGGGTGTTTCCTGCGCCAGGGCGCGGGCCAGCATGACCTTTTGCGCCTGCCCTCCGCTGAGGCTCGTCATGTCGCGCATGGCCAGATGCTCCAGGCCCAGCTGGGCGAGCTTTTCCGCCGCCAGTTGCAGGTCGTGCTTTGAGGGCCGCCAGCCCATGTGCGGGCGCCGGCCTGCCAGCACGGTTTCAAAAACCGTGGCGGGAAACCGTGAGGGGATGTTTTGCGGAACGTAACCCAGCAAGGTGGCAAGCTGCTTGCGCTCCATTTTCCGTGTGTCGGCGCCATCGATCGTTACACGCCCTGCCAGCGGCTTGAAGATGCCTGCAATGCATTTCACCAGCGTGGTTTTGCCGGTGCCGTTGGGGCCGGCAATGCATACGATGTGCCCCTTGGATACTTCCAGGGAAATGTTCTTGAATATGGGGTGCGCGCCATATCCAAATGCCAGATCATGCACCCTTAACATCACCAGTTCTCCCGCGTGCGGCGCATCAGCAAGTAAAAGAAAAAGGGGACGCCCAGTAGCGATGTAACGATGCCGATTGGAATAATCTGCGGAGCGAGCAGGGCGCGGCCCAGAACGTCGGCACACACGACCAGCGTTGCACCGACAACGGCGGAAGCGGGCAGCAGGTATTGGTGGTCGTTGCCGATGGCCATGCGCGTAATGTGCGGTGCAACCAGGCCGACAAAACCGATGACGCCCGTGAAGCAGATGGCGCCAGCCGTGGCAAGCGAGGCCAGGGCGATACTCCACAAGCGCAACCGCTCCACATTGACCCCGGATATCTTGGCCGTGTCGTCTCCCATTGCCAGCAGATTGAAATCCCATGCATGCCAGAGCAGCAGGGGCGTTGGCAGGAGCACCATGCCGGTCGTCAGGGCAATTTCCATCCAGCCTGCCTTGGACAGGCTGCCGAGTGACCAGAACACGATGTTGACCAATTGGTCAACCGTTCCCAGGTACTGGCCAAGTGACGTGAGCGCCGAGAACAGAAACATCTGCGCCACGCCGGTCAGTATCAGCGTTTCGGACGAGGCGCCCTTCATCCGGGCGATGGTGAAAATGAAACCGGCCGAAAACAGGGCGCAGGCAAAAGACCCAAGAGCCACAGCCAGGTTGGATGGCGCCGTTCCGGCAAACAGGATGACGCACACCGCGCCAAACCCGGCCGCAGACGAGACACCCAACGTGGATGGGGAGGCGAGCGGGTTGCGCAGGACCGCCTGGAAGACCGTGCCGGAAATACCCAGACCGAATCCCACCAGCGCGGCCATTAGCGCACGCGGAACGCGCAAGGACCAAAGGATGGCGTGTTGCTGGCCATTGTCTGTGAACAGCGCCCGCATGATTGCTGGCAACGACATGTCTGCGGCGCCGTAAGAAATCGATACGATCACACTCGCGGCCAGCAGCAACAACATCGCGGCGAGGAACAGCCAGCGCCGGGTGTTGTAGGCCGTATAGCTGCGGTAAATGTTGTCAATCGCCATGTGTGCCGTTCATTGTTGGGGATGCGGATCGGAGAAATACCGCCCCTGGAAGGGTTTGCGCAAAAAGGTCTCCATGTAGTGCCGGTGCAATGCATCGGGATCTATTCCCTGCATGTGCGCCGGATACATCCACTTTGCCATGTAGGCCAGCGCGATTGCCGCTCGTGGGCCCGACATCATGGCGCCGTTCATCACATGGACCCTGCCATCCTTTACCGCCTGGATGTGCGCCCATGCGGGGCGGGCGGCCATCCGGTCGCGCAACTGGTTGTAGAAGGCGGAATCTTGTAGCTTGTAACCCTCTACTTTGCCAGACAGTTTCAGGATGATGTCGGGATTTTCAGCCACGATCCATTCGGGAGCGACTCTGGGGTACGCCGTATCCAGGCTGGCCGCCACGTTCAGTCCGTTGGCCATTTCGCACAACTGGTGCATTCCGGAGCCGGGTCCGGAGGCCCTGTAATCGCCATAGTTCTCAAGGTACACGCGGGCCTTGGCGGACACCGGCGCGGTCTGCTGCCGCACGGTCTGGATGATGTCCTGCTGCCAGGCGTTGAAACGCTGGGCTTCGGGCTGCTTGCCCAGCGCCTGTCCCAGCTGGAGCATTTCCTGCGCCAGGGTGTCGATCCGGAAAAGATCCATCCGCAGCACGCCAATTCCCAGGGGTTGGAGCTTTGTTTCGAGATAGGGCGCAACGCCGCTGTAATGGATGACCACATCGGGGGCCAGGCGGGCGATGGCTTCGATATTGGGCTCGCTCCATTTGCCGACGTGGGGTTTGGCCGCCATGTCGGGCCACAAGGGCGCTTCGGATGCAATGTCCGAATACACCCCCACGATCCGGTCGTCTGCGTCAAGAATGCGCAAGGCCTCAAGCGCATCGGAGTTGAGTACCACAATTTTCCGGATGGGGGAGTGGATCCCCGCAGGCGCAGCTGTTGAGAGCGGTGCTGCTGGCTTGCGGATCAGGAAATAACCAACACCCGCGCCGCCCAGCACAAGCAACAGCAGCACAGCCCATTTGCGGAACGGATGGTTCATTTCGTTGAATTGTTTTTACGGCCAGGTTGAGAGAAACAGCGCAGTATGCCCCCGTTGTCGCAACCAGGGGAGCATACAAGCTTCCAGCGGCATGTTTGGGTTAGAACGCACCTGCGACTTCCAGGAAATACGAGCGGCTGGGCGCGCGATAAACGCCTGAGAAGTATTTCCGGTTGAAGGCATTGTCTACGGCCAGGGAGACCTTCAGGTTCTTGTTGATGCGGTATGCGCCCTTGAGGTTGACGATGGTGTACGGATCACGCGAGCCCATAACTTCATTGACAACATCGTCGTTTTTCTCGCTGCCAAACCGTTTGGATGCATGGTGCAGCCAGCCGGATGCGCTCCAGGGGCCGCCGGTCCATTCGAGCCCCAGGTTGGCAGTGGTTTTGGGAACGTCGGCGAATTGGTTGCCAACTGTCGTTGGTGCCGTGATGTTTTCCTGGATACGGGTTCTGTTGAGGGCTGCCGATGCCAGCAGTGTCCAGTTGCTGCCGATTTTTTGACGGAAGTCGATTTCCAGCCCATAGCCGCGCGCTCTGCCGAGGTTTTCTCGCCTTTTCTCGGTTGCGTATGTCCGCGTGTAGATCATGTCGCGCAGCTGGTTGAGGTAAATCGTGGGTTTGAGCTCGGCCCCTGCCCATGGGCGCAGGTCGGCGCCAATGTCCCAGGTAATGGCTGTTTCGGGCTTGAGGTCGGGGTTGAAGACATAGGGCGGCGTTGTTCCCGAAAAGGAGCCGTACAACTCGAACGGTGTCGGGGTACGGAAAGCCTTGCCGACGCTGCTGCGCAGGGACACCGCGTCGTTTACACGGTAGTGCAGTCCCAGCTTGGGGCTGATGGCGCTTTGGCTGTAACTCGGCAACCTGACCATGGGTTTTGTGATTCCAGCGCCGTCCAGGTCATAGTAGCCGCCGCTGGTTTTCCACGTGTCCCAGCGCAGGCCCGCCGTGACCGTGAACGCATCGGTGACCGAGATTTCATCCTGTATGAACAGGCCGATGCTGCGGGTCTTGCCTCCGCGCAATTCGGTGTTGCTGATTTTGGAGTCGGTGTTGCGCCAGTCGCTCAGGCTGTAATTCGAGATGTCCACTTTTTCGTTGCGGATGGATGCGCCCGCGACCACCACGTGCTTGTCCAGGGGGCTGAATGTGTATTGCACATCCCCGTAAATGGTGCGGTTGGGGCGGCTGCTCATGCTGCCCGGGGCTCCGTTCAGGTATTCACTCAGGGGATTGCCGCCACGGGGCGGGTTGACATACCAGTTGGTATGCGAGCGCAACAGGCCGACGTTCGCGCGCAACCGGCCCGGGCCAGCGGCGGTTTCCAGACTGCTCTGGAACAGGTCGGTGACGCTTTTGCCGGGCCCCAGGTAGTTGTAGTGGTAGCTGCTGCCAGCAGGGAAGTTGCCGGAAGTACTGTTGGGGAAGACTTCCGCGCCGGTGCTCGCATTGCGCAGATAGGTGATTGGCGCGCCATATTCGTTTTCGTACTGGTTGCGGCTAAAACCCAACCGCCATTGGCCGTTATTGGGCAGGTCGAGTGCGGCCCGCAGGGTGACGCTGCCTTCGCGCCATTGGTTGGTGCCGGCTTCCCCGACCACATATTGGGGGGCGCCAGTGACCGTGGTGCTTGCGTAGCCACCGACGGTTCCTGCAGGGCGGGTCTTCATTTGCGCCAGGGTGGTGCGGTAACCGACCGTATCGGCGCCACTGAATGAGGCAAACAGCGACAGGACATTGGCCAGCTTGTCCCCATACGATACATAAACGCGCTTGAGATTCTGCATGGCAGTCTCACTATCGAGGCTGCTGCCATACCCCAGCTTGTATGTGAATTCGCGCTCTTGTGGCATTTGCGACACGTAGTTCACCACGCCGCCCATGGCGCTGTTGCCGTACAGGCTGGCGGCGGCACCCAGTGCAACCTCGACACGCGAGAAATCGCTGCCGTTGATGCCGGCGAAGTTCACCCCGCCGGTGTAGCCGCTATTGATGGGCATGCCATCAATCATGACCAGTGTGCGGCTGGCGCTGGCACTGTTTGGCATGCCGCGCAGGGAAATGGATGCGCTGGTGTCCATCATGCCTTTGCTGCGGGTACTGAACACGCCAGGTATGTTGTTGACGGCCTCATCCAGGGTTTTGAGGTTGCGTGACTGCATCTGATCCTGCGTCACCACATAGGTGGCCCCCGGCGTTTCGTCTGTCATGCGCGCCGTGCGCGTAGCCGTTACCACGGTTGCCTCCAGCCCGCTGCCGGTTGCCGTTGTTTGGGCCTGGCTCGCTGCCGCGCCCGAAGCAGCCTGGGTTGGCGTTGCAGCCGCCGCAGGAGCCGATTCAGTCTGGGCAAAACTGACACCATAGACGCAGGTGGCAAGAATGAAAGTAAGCTTGTTTAGACGGAATTTCATATGTATGGCGCAAAAGATTGGTGTCTGAGGGTTGGAACCCGCTTTGCTCTAGGAGAATTTAGTGGGAATGCCGCTAGAGCCGGGCGTGTTTCATACAACTTGATAATGATATAACAATTATGTTTCTTATGTAACGGTTGTAATCGGTACAGGGTGGTTCGTTGTTTTTTTGTTGCGTGACGACTGGTCTACTTGCGTCATTGCGCAGGTATTTAACGGGGCCGTATTGCACTGATTGGGATCGGATTGACTCATTTGTGACAGCCATTGGAGCAGGGTCACCGGGTTGGTTTTCCTAAACTTGTCGCATAATCTCCTATGCAATTTCCGTCACAAAGGGTGATTCAGCCCTTTCGGGAACAGGAAGCTGAATACGTTTTGGCAAACGGTTATGAGGAGCGAATATGGCAGACAGCGCAGTCAAGAACGACACATATCTGGAAGGCCGGCAACTGGAGGCGCAGGCGCGCCAGCAGAACTCTGCGTCCGCCTGGCTGGCCTTTGCCGGCATCAAGGCATCCAAAGGCAGTTATCCGTTGGCCGCGATGGGCTATATGAACGCAGGCGATGCGCATGCGACGGCGGCAGAACACGAGGCGGCGGCCGATGCATATGAAAAAGGGGCTGCGATTGCCATCAAGGGCAAGCTCAAGGAGGCGGGTTTGTTCCTGACATCCAAGCTGGCTGCGCTGCACGAACGGCATGGGCGCTACGCGCAAGCTGCGGCCACCTACGAAAAATTTGCTGATTTCTGCGAAGCACAGCAAGCCTGGTTCTTGGCGGCCGATGCCTGCGAGCATGCAGCCGAAATGATGAAGACCGACGGCCGTGATCTGTCTGGTTATCGCCGCCCCGCCGAACTCTGGCTGCGCAACGCCGAATACTGGGTGGGCAAGGATGCCGGAGATGAAGCCTGGAGCAGGGGGCGTGCGGCACTGTATTTGGAGGGTATCGCCAAATGATCGGTATGCTTTTTCACGGCCCCGAGGTGTTCGACACCGGATGGGCTGCGCGACTGATGACCGTGTTTCCTGGCGCACGGTACATGCTGGCGGGCACCATGTCGCGCACCGCGCTGTTCGACAGTGGTTTGCAAGGCGTGGAAACACCCGGAACCATGTGTTCGCCGGCCGCGCAGGCGCTGGTCACGGATTGCGGCGTCATCCTGCTGGCAACGTGCAGCAAGTCGACCGAAGCGGGGCTTACGCTCGGAAAAATCGTGGCGCAAAAACTGGAAACTGCACAGCCCTTCATCCAGGCCGAATGCGCCGGAATGGTCTATGCGGCGCACGGCGGCAACTGTCCGCCCGACGTTGCTGCCGCATTGCAGGCGCTGGGCTTTGCGCAAACGGACTCACCCCAAGCCAGCATCGACACCTGGCACGAAGGCGCGCGCCTGTACCGGCGCATGCGCACGGCGCAGCGGGGCGACTACGTGCTGGTCGACGGCATTTTCATCGGCAAGGCGCAGGGCGGCGAGGTGGTGCTCGCGACCGAAGGGCGGCGCATCGTCGAAGTGCGCGGCGTCGACGTGAAGGAGCATGGCCTGGAAAAAATCGAACGCTTCGGCGGAGTAGATTTGGCTAACGCCAAACTGGCTTCTACTGCGCAGTTGCGCTCAGATGCGGTGGATGCGCGGATCAGCATGTCTGACGGGCAGGGCGTGGTGTTCATCGACCATGCGGGCATGCACGTTTACGAGCTGGCACGCGAATGCGCGGGAGCCGTGACGGTGGGCGACGATACCACCGCGGTCACCGCGGACATCTTGCGGCGCTTTGGCGTTCCGGTGATCGGAGTGGTAGATGGCGACAGCGACAGTCTGCACACCAGTGGCGCGTTTGCACCCGGTTCCGTGGTGCTGACCGTCAAGGCTGATGATGAGGCCGGCCTGCGGGTGCAGAAGGAAATATTCCAGGGCGGCACCCGCTCCAGTGCGGATTTTGCAGACATCAGGGACAGGGTGGTGGCGCTGCTTGCGCCCGAAGTGATCGACCGGGCGGATCACTGACGCGGACATGCAGCCAACGGGCTGCATGGCGCGATCGTCCATGCCAGGCGCATGCCGGTGCCGGTGGCTTTCTGCATATGGCGCCCTTCTTCGACGACCAGGTTTTGCAGTAAATA
Organism: Allobrachymonas sp.; assembly: GCA_018054915.1. Classification (GTDB taxonomy): domain Bacteria; phylum Pseudomonadota; class Gammaproteobacteria; order Burkholderiales; family Burkholderiaceae_C; genus Brachymonas. The sequence goes on along the minus strand of JAGPIR010000005.1, from coordinate 5,472 downwards.
CTCTTTCAACAGGGCGTTGAGCCTGCTGTCGTTGGCAGGCACGGCATAGCGCTTGCGGTATTCGTCCATGGCCTCGTCAAACGAGTCGTAGCCCATACGCATGGTGCGGTGCATAACCGTGGCATCGGCATATATGCCCATGCTGTAGAGCAAATTGAAAATCACCTCGGCCTTGGGGATGGGGGTGAAATCCTTGCCGTGCAGCAGCGGCCAAAGTTTCACCGCGTCCACATCCCACACTTGCGGGCCCAGATGCCAGTAAAACAGCACCCGGTTGCGCGCCACGGACAGGATCTTTTCCACAGTATCAAGCAGGTCGAGCATGCCAAAGGCGAATGAAATGACCACCAGGTCATAGGGGCCTTGCAGGTCTTTGCATGCGTCCACGTCGTCCCACTTTTTTTGCACCACATGTACGTTGCGCAGGCCGAATTGTTCAATGTTTTCGCGCAGCACGGTGGCCATGCCATCGGCAGGTTCGACTGCTGTGACATGCGCGACCTTTGCTGCCAACGGCACCGCCAGATTGCCTGGTCCGGCGCCGATGTCGAGCACGCGCCAGCCAGGCTGCACGTCGGCCAGCACATCGGCTAGACGCCCGTCGCTGCCCTGTTCGCGCTCCAATGCCCGCTGCCAGTATTTACGGGCTTCAGCAACTTCGTCCCAGTTCTGCCAGCATTCCATGCGGCGTCCCGAGGCGCGCGATATTTCCTGTGTGCCGCGCCAGATGGCGTTCCAGTATTCGGGTTGCGAAGGGTTTAGTGAAGCAAGGGCTTGCGCCACTGCCGGGTGGATGGTGGTAGTGGCCATTGCGGGGGGTTCAGCAACTTTGTTCATAGGATTAACCTTTCAAATCATTTAAAAAACCATTCAACGCTTTGGGCTGTGCGTGGCGATAGCAGGCACGGGCGACCGGGCGTGTCATGCGGCTTTCTGCGCCCGATCGGGCGGGGTTACCACTCCAGTCCGACTTTCAGGGCTGCGCCAAAGGGAGCTCCTGCCATGTAACTGGCAGCGCCACCTTGGTTGTCGTCGGAAGCATTGATCACGGCCACGTACTTGCGATTGAACAGGTTGTTGAGTTCCAGCCCCGCCTTGAGGGTGGCGTTGCCCAGAGCCTTCTTGCGGGTGTAGTTCAGGGCTAGGTCGGCTACCACATGGCTGCCGATGCGTTCAGTGTGAGTGGCATTGCCGAAGCGTGGACCCAGATAGCGGATGGACGGGCTGATTTCAAAATTGCCCCAGCGGTAACTTAAGCCAGTGCGCGCCATGAAGCGCGGGGTGTCCACCACTTGCCGCCCCTTGCTGCCGGGCGCGCCGGTGATGTCTGCGTCATACGTGAAGTGCGTGTAGGTGGGGTTGACAAAAATACTCAGGCGATCGTTGACATAGGCGTTGAATGCCATCTCCATCCCGTAGCTGGTGGCCTTACCCACGTTCTGCTGGTATTTCACTGGATTGCCGCCGGCAATGACGCGCGAATCGGCAATGGTGGTCAGCAGACCCTTGTGTTTGCCATAGAACAGGGTAGGGGTCAAATCGAAATGTTCACCCTGATAACGCATGCCCAGATCGAAGCTGCTGGATTTTTCGATGCCATAACCGTCGAACATGTCTTGCAATGTGACGCCGCCGGCAACGAACGCAGGGCGGTTGTTGTTGTAGGTGTTGATGAGGGGCATGTAGGAGTACGGCCGCAAGAAGTTGCGGCCCGCACTGGCCTGCAACTGGGTTTGCGGGGTCAGGTCGTAGGCCAGTCCCAGGCTGGGTAACCAAATGGAGTAGGTTTTTGCTTTGCGGTCGTAATCTGGCGTGCGGATGGGCGCAAAAAGTGGCGCCGGTCCGGTCATGTAACCATCACTGGCGGCCTCGGCAAAACTGAAATGCTTGAGGCCTGCTTGCCAATTGAGCTGGCCGGCTTTGCCAGATAGTTTCAGGTAGGGGCTGCGGGTGTAGGAAGTGCCTGACGTGCCATAGATGCCAACGCCGTTATAGACCAGACCGCCAGCGGTGATGCGGTAATTGCTGCTGGAGATGTTCGAATCCGAGCTTTCCCAATGGTAGCCCAGCACCCCTTGCACCGGTCCGAAATCGGCGGCAATTTCGGAAACGACACCCTTGCGTATGATGTCGCGGTTGCGCAGTTGCACGCGGCCACCTTGCTGGGGTCCGCCTTGGTAAATCTGAGTATCTTCTTTCGCGTAATACGGCTTCAATGTGATCGTGGCCGAGGCGCTCGGCCGCCAGGTGAAGATGGCCAGGGCGTCGTCGTTGCGGTAGGTTCCGCGGTTGTAGCCGTAGTACAAATAATCTTGGGCGGCGCTGCCGGTAAGCGAGGGATTGAAGTCCAGCTTGTAGTTGGCTGCCAGATCGCGCGTTTGCGCATAAGTCATGGCCCGGTACAGGTGCTGATCGAGCTTGTTGTGGTTGAGCCAGAGCTTCAGGTCCATGGTGTCGCCCAGTGGCTGGCTGAGCGTGAAGTTGGCGTTCATGCGCGGGCCCAGTTCACCCGGGCCGCGCCACTTGTCGCTTTTGCTATAGGAGGCGGCAGCCGCGATGGCCGTACCCGAGGCGTTGAGCTTGCCGGATTCGATCCGCGCGAAAAGCCGCCGGTAACGGTCGCTGCCGACTGACAGGCCCACCGAGCCAGCGAAACGTTCGCCCGGCCACTTCGGGCGCAGAACAATGGAACCGCCGCGTGTTCCTACGCCGCTGCCAATATCACCGGGTGTGGCGCCCTTGTACACCGACACGTCGTTGAAGTTTTGCAGGTCATAAATGTAATCACGCGCTCCGATGGGGTTGCCGCCCCAGTTGGGTATGCCTTCAACGCTCAATGTGCCGCCGGAGGAGCGCATTCCCCGCACGCGCATATTGGAGGTTTCAGCTGTCAGCCCCGTAGCGTCCGGGCTTTCGGTGTTTACGCCGGGCAGCATGTCGATAGCGTTGTGCACGCTTGTTTCGGCCTTGCGGCCCTGCCGCTCGATGCCTTCGGATGTGACGGCCGTGCCGGTGTAAACCGTTTCATTGGCCTGACGGGTGGGAACGATCAGTTTGGGGGCCGTGACTTCAGTTGTCTGCAGCATTGCGTCGTCTTGCGCAGCAGCAGCCATAGAGGCCATTGCAAGCAGGACAGCCAAAGAAAGGGGATGGGGTTTGATTTGCATAATAATTCTCAAAAAGATATTAAATCAAGATATAAAAAAACCTGGTTTTTGTGATGCACGTCAGTGGAGCGACATGCATCACGGGCCAGGACAACACCTCAACGCGATCGGGCAAACAGGCTTTCTCCAGGCCAGGCTACCCGAAGCCGCTGCTGTACCTTGCTGTCACCCAAGGCAGGCGCGGCAGAGCATTCTGCCGTTTGTCTCGCTGAGCTTGCAGCCCATCACGGGCTCTCCGCATTGGTCGCATGGTTTGGAGGGCTCCATGTGTGCTTTGGGCGGCAATTCCTGCTGCACGGCGGTAATGGTGAAGAGCTCGTCATCGGCGGTTTCCAGAATGGCGTCACCGCGCTGTTGGTGCAATTGCTGAAATTCGGCCTTTTCGGCTTCGCTGGCGGTTTTCTGCATCATTTTTTGAAGCAGTTCGCCGTGACGGCTATTGGCTTCAAAGGGCTGCTGCCGGGTGCAGACGCGCACACCTTTGCCGGTTTTGCGATCCATCAGCGTAAGCGCCATCTTGCCGTAGTCTTTATGGATGAAATTGCCTTTGCCAAAAGTGCAACCGGTTAGCACCTGCACCGCATCGGCGCTGCAGGCATCGGTTTCGACGATGGCCACCAGTTCCTCGTCTTCGGTGCGCTGCTGCTGTTGCAGAAAGTGCATGGCGGCCTTGGTGGCCTTGTAACCAATCGACAGGCCGGGGCAGATGTGGCCGTGAAAGTCGGCGCAGCGCTGGAAGTCTTCGCTGGCGCGAATCTGTTGGGCATTCATGAAAGGGCTCTCCTTGGATTGAAAAGACGAAATGACGGATCAGGAAAAAACCGGGGCAGCATTTTTTGCTGTGTGGCGCACGTTTATGAAAAACGGGACCTGAGGCAGCGCCACGTTTGCCGTTTATCGAAAGACGAGCTTTTCGCCCAGCGTGCCGTAGTTGGCGCGCATCTGGTCGTAAACCGGCTTGCCCACCATGAACTGGTAAACGGCGTTGGCCTTCTGGGACACATTTACATCGGCGAACGGCTTCGGATAGAGCGCCTTGCCGACGGCATAGGCATTGGCGATCATGGTGTCGATGTTGGTGGTGTAGTTGTTGAAGGGGTACAGGCGGTACACCTGTCCTTTCTGGAACGCCTGCAGCGCACGGTAGAAGGGGGCGTTTTTGGTGTAGTCGGTGTTGATGATGTCCTGGCCGCCGCTGTCTACAAAAATGATCGACGGATTGAGTTGGAGCAGCCGCTCCTTGTCCAGCTTGAGATAAGTGCCGCTGTCGGCCCGGAACTGCTTGGCCAGGTTGTTCACCCCCACCCAGTCAAATGGAGCGTAGCGCTGTTCGGTGCTCTCGATACCATGGGCACCGCGCTGGCCAAGGCCGCCCAGGTAAGCGCTGGCGCGTTGTGCGGCGGGAATGCTGGCCGTGCGTTTCTGCAGATCCTGCTGGGTCTGCTGAATGAAGGCGACCACGGCTTCTGCGCGTTGCTCGCGCTGCAGGATTTTTCCCGCCAGGCGCAGGGACTCGTTGAGGCTATGGTCAAAGGTGCCAAGGCTGCTGCTATAGCTGAGTACCACTACGGGGACGCCAATGATTTGTTGCACCTGGTTGGCTACGCGGGCGTCCATATAGGTTGCAAAAATCACCTGCGGGCGTACGCTGAGCAGCGCCTCCAGGTCGGGTTTTTTGTTGATTTCGGCTGACCCTCCTTTGCTGGCGCGGGGCAGACGGGCCAGTTCCGGATGGGCCAGCGCATAGGGCCGGCCAGCGGGGCTGCCTTTTTCCAGGTCCTCCACACCCACGACGCGATCAGTGGCTTGCAGGTAGGTCATGAGCCGCAGTGCACCGGGGCCGAGCGCCACGATGCGATTGACTGTTGCTGGCACGCTGACGCTGCGTTTGGCCATGTCTATTACGGAAACGGTTTGTGCCTGCACATTCCAGCTCGCCGCAGACAGTGCCACGATGGTCATGGCGGTTTTCCAGATGGATCTCATCTTGCTTGTTCCTTCAGCAATGGGTAGGTGTTGCACGTATTACTGGCACCGTCACCGGCGGTGGTGCGCGGCGTGCTCGGCCTGCAACTGCGCCATCCAGTCGGGTACGACCACGGTATCGCTGCCGGCGTGAAAACTGCCGGTGTGGGGTTTGATGTCGAGCACCGGGCTGCCATCGACGGCTTCCAGTCCCTGAACCACAAGCACGTTGCCCCTGCGCTCCAGCAGGCGCGCAACGGTGACCAGGATGGGATTGGGGCGCGCCGGGCTGCGCGTGGCGAAAATACCTTGTTGGGCGATGTCCTTGCGGCCCATGGGG
>JAGPIR010000125.1 GCA_018054915.1 Allobrachymonas sp. | reverse complement strand
GCTGTCGCTTTCGGGCAGCCTGCGCCCGGTGCGTGGCGCGCTGGCGATGGCAGCGGCATTGCAGCAGCAGGGCGACGCTGCACCACTGGTGCTGCCACAAGGCAGTGCCGAGGAAGCGGCGCTGGTGCCTGGCGTCCGTGTGTACCGGGCCGCACATTTGCTGGATGTGGTGCGTCATTTTCTGCCTGCCGGTGATACGTCCCCGGACAGGAATACCCTGGAAGCACTGCAACCGTCTGCGTGTTTACCGGATCCGGTGTATCCCGATATGGCCGATGTCAAGGGCCAGGCCGCTGTCCGGCGCGCTCTTGAAATCTGCGCCGCCGGCGGTCACAGTCTGCTCATGGCAGGGCCCCCCGGTTCTGGCAAATCGATGCTGGCGCAGCGCTTTGCCGGTCTGCTACCCCCCATGAGCACCACAGAAGCATTGGAAACTGCAGCCATTGCCAGCCTGGCAGGCAAGTTTCGCACGCAGCACTGGGGCTGCCGCCCCTGTGCTGCACCCCATCATTCGGCCAGCGCGGTCGCGCTGGTGGGAGGCGGTTCGCCGCCGCGCCCGGGTGAAATCAGCCTGGCGCACCATGGCGTGCTGTTTCTGGACGAATTGCCGGAATTTCCGCGCGCCGCGCTGGAAGCCCTGCGGGAGCCGTTGGAAACCGGGTACATTCATATTTCACGCGCTGCGCGACAGGCGGTCTTTCCTGCGCGGTTTCAATTGATCGCCGCCATGAACCCCTGCCCCTGCGGCTATCTGGGCAGCCGTGTGCGCCATTGCCGCTGCACGCCCGAGCAGGTCAGCCGCTACCAAGGCAAGTTGAGTGGCCCGTTGCTCGACCGCATCGATCTGCACGTTGAAGTGCCGGCCCTGCCGCCCGAGGAACTGATACAGACTCCGCCGGGCGAAGGCAGCGCCGCGATCCGCGCACGCGTTCTGGCCGCGCGCGCACGTGCGCTGGCGCGGCAGCAGTGCCCCAACGCGGCCCTGCAAGGCTTGGCCCTGGATGAGGCGGCGCGCCTGCCTGCAGAGGCCGCGCATTTTTTGCAGTCCGCTGTCGCCAAACTGGGTTGGAGTGCACGCGCCATGCATCGCATTCTGCGCATGGCGCGTACCGTGGCCGACCTGGCGGACAGCGCCGGCATCGAAACCGTCCATCTGGCCGAAGCCATTCAGATGCGCCGTGGCCTGATGGTGGGCAATGGCTGACAACAGCGCCTGCATACATATGACACATATCCTGCCTGCGATCATTCTCGATCACGTCACCGTTCGTTACCATGGTAAATCCGCCGTCGAACAAGTATGTGCACGGTTTGAGGCAGGCAGCAGCTGGGCCATCGTGGGTGCCAACGGCGCGGGCAAAAGCACCTTGCTCAAGGCGGCAATGCGCCTGGTGCGTTGTGACACGGGCGCTGTGCAGTGGGAGCATCTGCAGCGGCAGGACATTGCCTACCTTGCGCAACAAGCCGACATCGACCGCAATTTGCCGGTTCTGGTGCAAGACCTGGTGGCTTTGGGTCTGTGGCACGAATTGCGCTGGTGGCGCCGTGTGAGCCGCGCACAATGGGAGCGCATTCATTCCGCCTTAGATCAGGTGGGCATGCGCGGCATGGCCCGATGCGCCATTGCTGACCTCTCCAGCGGGCAATTCCAGCGCGTGCTGTTTGCCCGCATGCTCGTGCAGCGTGCCCGGTTCCTGCTGCTGGATGAGCCCTTCAACGCCGTGGATGCTGCAACCACGGCTGAATTGTTGCAGGTATTGCGCACATGCACTGGGCAAGGCGCGGGTGTGGTGGCAGTATTGCATGATCAGGTTCAGGCGCGTGAGCATTTTGATCAAATTCTGGTGCTGGACAAAACGGTGGTGGAGGCAGGACCGGCAAAGACTGTTGGGTCTCTGCGTATTGGTGCCGCGTGTTCAGATGCTGGCGAAAAAATGAAACCGGAGTAACACCCCATGTTGTGGGAACTGTTTTGCCAGCCTTTTGCCGAATTCGATTTCATGTGGCAGGCTCTGCTTGGCATGTCCTGCCTGGCGCTGGGCGCGGCGCCCTTGGGTGTGCTGTTGCAGCTGCGGCGCATGAGCCTGACGGGAGACGCCATCAGTCACGCCGTGTTGCCAGGTGTGGCGGCGGGCTACTTGATTGCCGGGCAGAACATCTGGGCCATGGGTGCAGGCGGGCTGGCCGCCGGGCTGGTCATGGCGTTGGGCGTGGGGGTGGTGAGCCGGAAATCCGTCGTCAGGGAAGATGCGCATCTCGCCGCTTTCTATCTGACTTGCCTGGCGTTGGGTGTGGCGCTGGTCAGCCGCTATGGCAGCCAGGCCGACCTGCTGCATTTGCTGTTTGGTTCGGTGCTGGCTATGGATGCGTCTGCCCTGCTGTTGCTGGCAGTGGTTGCTGGTGTCACTGTGCTGGCGCTGTTCATCGCTCGCTGGGCATTGCTGGCGCAGGTCATTGATCCATTGTTTCTGCAGACGCGCGGCGGCCGCAGCACGTTGTGGCACGTGGTCTTCCTCATGTTGGTGGTATTCAATCTGGTAGCGGGATTCCAGGCCATGGGAACCCTTATGGCTGTGGGTCTGATGATGCTGCCGTCCATCATTGCGCGGCTGTGGGTGCGCTCCATTCGCGCCATGGTATTGCTGGCCTTGTTGCTGGCGCTGGTTTGCGGTTACGGGGGGCTGCTGCTGTCCTATCATGCTGAATTGCCACCGGGTCCGGCCATCATCCTGCTGTGTGCGGCAGCCTATGTCTTCTCGCTGGTATTTGGTGCGCAGGCTGGGTGGCGGAGATGGTTGAACCTGCGGCAGGCAGGCTGAAAACAGCCATTGGTACCAGAGTGCACCCGTTGATGAGGAAAAGACGGCGCATGCACAAGCGAACCCCTGCACGGCGGCTCGCGTGTCCTGATTGAAGCCGATGACGCGTTGTCACGGATGCGGCTGACAGCGTCTGCTCAGTTGACCATGTGCACGGGAACCGTGACCGAAGAGGAGCCGACTATGATCGAGAACAGATTGAATCACCGCCCCCGAAAGAGACTCGGATTCAAGACACCCCACGAGGTGTTTCACGCCTCATTAAACCGTGTTGCACCTCGTACTTGATCCGCCAACCAAAAACGGCTGGCGGTTTTTCTTACAAGTTTGCGGAGCCAGCGCCTGTAAAAAAAGAGCCGTGCGTGCGGTAAGAGCCAAACCCTAACTGCACGCCGGCAAACGATGTTTTCTTTTCTTAGTGATCGGCCGTTTCTGCCAATTCTTCGTGCAGACCCCAGTCTAAGCCTTCTGCTTCCATGCTGGCGGGCACGCGCACTTTGGTGATGCGGTCCACGATCCAGAAAATGGCGATGGTTGCAACAAACGCCCAGATGCTGGAAATGACAACCGACAGAACCTGCACGCCAAAGAACTTGCCGCTACCGCCCAGGAGCAGGCCGTTTTCCCACACTGACATCGGGTTCCATTCCTTGTCGGCGAACAGGCCCAGCCAGATCATGCCCATCATGCCGCCCACGCCGTGCACGGGCCATACGTCCAGCGCATCGTCCAGGCCGATTCTGTTCTTGAACTGCACGGCGCCGTAGCACACGATGGAAGCCAGAACGCCGATGACGCATGCAAACAGCGGGGAAATGTAGCCCACCGCAGGCGTAACCGTTGCCAGCCCGGCAATGGTTCCGGTCAGAAATCCGACCACTTTGGGTTTGCCCACGTGCGCCCACTCAATGCCGAGCCAGGCCATGCCCGCAAAACCGGCTGCCAGGTGGGTGTTGATGAAGGCAGACACTTCCATCTGGTCCACACGGAATTCGCTGCCAGAATTGAAACAGAACCAGCCGAACCACAACAACGCAGTGCCCAGGGCAACCCGCGTGATGCTGTGCGGATGGCCATGCTTGACCGTGCGCTTGCCAATGAAGAGCACCGAGGCGATGGAGGCAAAGCCTGCGGTGTTGTGCACCACCACGCCGCCGGCAAAGTCGAGCACGCCCCACTTGGCCATCATGCCGTCAGGCGACCAGATCATGTGAACGAACGGATAGTAGACAAACACTTGCCAGAGGATGAGGATAAGGCACCAGGCCTTGAACGACATGCGGTTGGCAAATGCGCCGGTGATCAGCGTGGGCGTGATGATGGCAAACATCATCTGGTAGGACACGTGCACCAGCAGCGGGATTCCCAGCACCGGATCGTTGTTGTACATCGTGTACAAGGTGATGTTGCGCAGGAAGGCGTAATGGAACGGGTCACCGACGATGCCCAGGCCGCCCCATGTTGGGCCAAAGGACATGGAATAGCCCACGACGAACCACATGACGGTGGTGATGCCCAGTGAAACGAAACATTGCATCAGGATGGTCAGCAGGTTCTTGTTCTGAACCATCCCCCCATAGAAAAACGCCAGCCCTGGCGTCATCATCATGACCATGGCCGCACAGAACAGCTCATACGACGTATTGCCTGAATGGATTGGAGGCATTGACCCTACTCCTGTTGCGAAAAATAATTTTTCGGTGGTTAAAGGAAGAAATACACAACACGCAAACGGTGCGCAGACCAACCACGCAGTCAGAGAAGACCGGCCGCAACTGGCGACGAGCGATGCTTCTCTTGCAGACCACCGAATGAAGGATGCTTTAAAAAACGAACACTCTTAATTATGAGTGGTTAATTACACATTATTAATAAATAATTAAACAAAAATTGTTTCCGTGTATCACGCGGCAATCGATGGTTTTTGGGCCAAGCCGTTGCAAGAAGCCCTTCAGTGAGTGCTTGGAAGAAAAAAGCCACGCTCTAGTTTTTTACAAATGATATAAATTCCCCGGAGATTTCTGCCGGGCGCACAAAGACCATGGCGCTGTTGAGGAATGGGCTTTCATCCTTGTGTCGGTGCAATAGACAACA
>JAGPIR010000004.1 GCA_018054915.1 Allobrachymonas sp. | reverse complement strand
GCTTTGCGGGCAGAGATGGTATCGTTCATAATGCCACCTCTGTGCGCAAGACGTCATAACGGCTTGTATTGGCATGAAGAAGTATTTGCAGAACCAACGGCGTCCTCCCAGCACGCAACCAGGGGTAATGGGCTTCATCAGTTGAGGCAACGTATTTAGCACATGCTCGCCACCAACCCTTCCGGCTTGCAGCGCCAACCTTTCACCATTCAGAAAATCAATTCCTTCATGGTGGAACGGGCAAGTTCACTTCCATACTTCAGAGCTGCAATAGAATGGCATAGGTCGATACCAAAAAATATTTTCCCACGTGCTTTTCGTCGAAGAAATCTGCGGGGGTGATGTCGATGGGCCCATATATGCCGAAGCCGTGTTTTTCCCGGTGCATGGCCGTTCCTGTAGCTTTAGCCACCACTACGGCGGCCCGCTCTGAGCAGACCAACCTGTCACCGAACAGTCCATAGTCAGATTCAGATTTCAGTGCGGCCTCGCGCGCGGCCTCCCACAGGGCGCGGCCATCGACTTTGGCCTGAGGTTTAGCGATATAGGCCAGGCGGCCGTTGTATTTGCGCAGGAGTTCCTTTTCGTTGAGTATTCGGCTGCCCTCTTGGGTGTGGTCGAGGAATAGCGCCACGCCATCAACACGACGGATGAAGGTGAGCACGTGAGTGGCCAGGCCCTGCTTCAATTCCGGTGCGGAGACATAGCCAGCGGCAAAGTAATCCAGGGCTCGGTAGAGGGGATCTAAGTTCTTGATGGTCCAGGCGATGGCCGACTGGTCGGGGCCAATGAGCAGCACGTCACCGGGGCGCAAGTCGTCCAGTTCCTTCGGCCGTTTCACTAGGCTCGGTACCCGCTTGGTTCGGATCGAGGTCAGAACTTCCTTGCGCCATTCATCATCCTGGGCCACGGTCTGTCGGACCAACTGTTGCTGGTTGCGCAACCACTCGGCCCGTGCCCTGTCCAAATGCTGCTGTTCCCTGCGCGCAGGGTCGGGCAGTGAGGACGCTTTAGGGGCGGTTGGGGAGGCCGGCTTGAGCGTGAGTCCTGTACCAGGTACCGGTGGCGTAACCGGAATTTTTAGATTCAGTCCCGAGGCGGGTACGTGGCCGCCCTTCAAGGACTGGAGTAATTCCTGATTGTTTCTGTCAAAAACGGCTTGGACATCCCGACCTGTTTTCGATAATTCGCTGTCTTGGCTGGTGGTCCCTTCCGGTCCCTGAACGGAATAGCCCGACAGCGGCTGGGCTGCTGGGGAAGTGCAGTCGACGCAGCGCATGTGATTGGCGAGATAGGGGTCGCCAGACTGATCCACCGCGTCACGCAAGGCCTGTTCGCATTCAGACTGGCTGGCATAGTTGCCGGTCCGTTTGTCGAGGGACATGCCCTGTTGTCGGAACACATTGACCAGCCAATCGCTGTACTCAATCTGGCACGACCATCCATCCAAAGGATGAAACAGTAGTAGCGCCGGCAGCATGAACAGCCTGACGGTGGTTGGAAACAGGCATATTTTCATCGTTGTGTCGGGCTAGACAGGAGCGGCCGCTTAAGGATTGTCCCGGGCGACGAATTCCAGGGAATGGTCGGTGGAACTGGCTTTCACTTGGGCGATGGCCGGGGTAAATACCTTCACCCTCAATCTGACTTTGTGGCGCGAGACAACTTCCAGCTTGTAGCGGTACACAACCGGACACTCATCGCGCTGCACTGAGGCTTCGCACAGGTTGTACACATACATGAATTCCAACTGCTTGCCGGCCGGTCGGACGCGAAGACTGCGCACCCGATCATGGCGACTGCGGTAGTCAATGACCAGTTCACCACCATCAATGCGGATGGTGCTCAGATGCCGATGCACGGTCACGTCGTCGGTAGGCGACGCGGGAACTACTTTCCAGCGCTGTGTATCCAGCAGCGAGGCAAAGATGGACAGTGCATCCTCATCGGTGACCTCCTGCTCCGCCTTCATCTCAAGCCGATACAACTGGCTGCGCACCGCCGCCGCATCGGAGGCTTTGGGCGCTAACCGCAGATACTCCCGGAAACTGGCAACGGCGTCCTTGTAGTGGCCGTTCTTTTCCTGGACAAGACCCAGGTTGTAATGCGGATCCGCCCAGTTTGGGGCCTGACGCGCAGCCTCCCTGAATTCGCGGATCGCCAGTTCGTAGTCCTCTGGTGTCCGGGCCATCTCGACGGCGGTCTGGCCGCGGATCATCCGCCGCTGAGCTTCCTCTGGGATGCCTTGAGCCTGAGCGGACAGACATGCTCCGGCCAGCAGTGCGAGCAAGGCGATGCGGGGTAAAAGGTGGAGTGACATCGGAATCTCTGAAGGAATTACCCGATTGGGTGGAATGGATTCAACGAGTAATGAAGTGGACGAAAAGCAGGAAGCCGGCGGCAAGCAGCACGAGTAGGAACCACGGTAGCACGCTGGCACGTCTGGTGGAAGCAACCGGTCGGCTTGCAGTGTCCGCGCGTTTCGCCAGCACCCTGTCGGTGCCAATGAATACCAGGAATCCGGCCAGCGCAAGGATCAGGGCAGGCCAGGGATCTGCCTGTTCGCTATGTGGCGTATGGGTCAGCGTCCAAGTAGCCGCCAGACCACCCAGAGCAGCAGCAAGCCCCCCTACGGTCTTGGCAATCATCCAGAGCAACTGGCTGAATTCGAATCTGGCCCGACGCGATGTCCGTTTCACGACTCAGTCCCTGCTTTCGCCCTTCATTCCAGTATTTCGAACGTGGACGTGAGCTTTTCAAAATCCGGCAAAAATTCCTGGAATTCTTTGGTTTCGGCAGAATAGCGCAACGCATAAAAACCGGCCTTGCCAGGGATTACCACGAAGCGCTCCCGTACCGGAACAGCACGCGCCATCATTTCTCCCCTACGTTCGTAAACCTTGGGGTCATCTCTGAGCGGTGAGTCGTTAGGGTCGATCTGGCGATGCATGGGCACGAATTCCTTACGCTCACGTTCAAACAGCGTAGCCTCTTTGCCCGAAACGGTTATTGATTTGACTGGGCCCTTGGCATCAGTTTCCTGGGTGACGGCAGATGAAACCGGAGAGAAAATCCGCAGGTACTGCTCGACTGATTTGTATAGCAGGTTGCCCTGCGCGTAGTAGGTGGCGGAAATCCGCACAGGAATTTCCCCGCGCCAAGGGCCGATCAATGTGACGGTGAAAGCTTTCTTCTCCTCAGCGGAAAGGCCGAAAGGATGATCCTGAGTCTCTGACCAGCCCGCGGGCACCTGATAGCGGAAAAAATTCGCAGCGCTCAAGGGTTTGTGCTGCGCAGAAGGCGGGACCGACGGGGAAAGCAGCTCTGCCCGGATGGGAAATGCTGACATGCTTAAAAGAAGAATAAACTTGATGGGGAAAGAGCTGAGTTTCAACGGATTTCGTCGCTTTTCGCTTTCATGCATACCGGTTTCCAATCAAGTGAGAACAGTATTTAATTTGGGGCTTAGGAAGCAAACGCGATTAAAGCGGGTTGTCTCTGAGTTACTTAAACAAAGCCAAGTTGAGGTTGTGATGGCGGGGGTTGAATCGGAACTCAGTCTCTTTTACCGTTACGGCTGTATCGGCTTGATATCCGATTTCGATACAACGCCGTCTGATGTGATCGCCGTAGTTCTTCGAGCGCCAGTTGGTCAGCGAATGTTTGGTGAAAACAGCGTCTGTGCAGAGTGCTGCGTAAGAACCAAAGCCGAACGCTGCGGCCATCAGCTCATAGATATGGGCACGCTTGATCTGTGTGCCGGTGCTGACCTGAAGATGTTGCTGCGCGGAGAACGCCAGTTCCTTGATTGTCATGGTCAACCTTTCCTATCGCCACGCCAAATCGGGTCAGGCGCACACGTTTAAGTCCCCGACGACGAGGCCCAAAGAAGGGTTTTCAATGACAGAAAAGCAAGGCCTGTTTTTACTCGTGTGCAAGTAAGGTGGGCACCGAGCTTGCATTCTAGCCTTGGTGCCCTCGTCCGTCTACAGCTGCATTCTTCGTTGGTTCTCCCATGAGGGGGGCCAGGGGCGGCGCATCACTTTCTCCAGCACGGCGTCGGGCGCACCCACCAGCCGTTCCACGACCTCCGGGGCCAGCAGGGTCAGCCGCATCACTCGGCGCACCTGCTTCACGTCCACGCCTTCGGCCTCGGCGATGTCTATCACCGATGTCGCCCGCCCCTCATCCAGCAGGCGTTGCCAATGGTACGCCAGGCCGAGCGCCCGCAACAACGGGGTGTCCTGTGCGGCCGCCCGCGCTTCCCGCTCCCGGGTAGCCTCCTCCAGGAACTCCTGCGGCGCATCCAAGGGCGTGATGACCTGCTTCTTGTTGCCCCGTTTCACCAGCGTCCAGGGAACGAAGGTTTCCAGCTGGACGCCGCCCGCCGGACTCGGCAGTTGGTAGGTGACCGGATCACCTTTGAACCGGCCCCGGTGCTTCTTGCTCATGCGTCCTCCTCAAAGCGCCTCACGATCTGACGTTGCTCCTCCCAATCCACCGGCAGCGGGTTGCGCTGGAACCAGATCAGGGTCAACCGGCGCGGCTGTTTACCTGCCATGAACTGCTCAATGATGTCGGAAAAGCTCGGCTGATTCAGCGCCAGCAGACCATCTTCCAGCATTGCGACATAGTCCTTTTCGAGCGCCGCCAGCGATTCAGCGCCGTGACAACGTGATGCCCAATCCTGCCAGCACCAGCACCGAGCCCATCACGAATGCAGCACCCAACCGGTCCCCCAGTAGCACCGCTGCTGCTGCAATACCGAAGATGGGCTGCAGGTACTGAACGGCGGCAGCCACCCGAGCCGGCATCACACGCAGCAAACCCAGCCAAATGTAAAGACCAGCCACAGTCACAAACACACCGAGGTAAGCCGCCGCACCGATCCCCTTCGCGCTGAGCTGAACCGGCGCCTGCGTCAGTTCCCAACCCGCCCAGGGCAACAACGCCAAGAAACCGAAGGCCGTGCTCCACGCAGCCACTGTGGCGGTACCGTGTGCATTCGTCAGCTCTACGCTCCAGACGTAATAGAACGCAACCGCCACCGATGACAATAGCATCCATACCACGCCCCACAAGGTGTTGGCCGATGCTGCTGCGCCTGTGTCCATGTCACCCAAAGCCACCAGCGCGATGCCAGCAAACGCAGTCAGCAGGCCAAGTGCCTGAATGCGCGAGACATGCTGCCCCAGTCGCATGGCCGCAAACACTACGATGAACAGCGGAATCGTGGCAGATACGATGGTGCCAACCGAGGCCGATGTGCCCGCCACACCGAAAGTCTGCGCCACCTGGCCCACCCCAATACCCAGCAACCCCAGCGCAGCTACTTTGGGCAACGCACGCAACGGCATGGCCTGACGCCCCAACGTGAACAGCAGCATCAACGGCACCGCAAAGGCGAAGCGCAAAGCCGTGAGGGTCAAGGGCGGCAAGTCCTGCAGGCCCAGCTTGGTCACCGGAATCGACAAACCCCACATCAAGGCCAACAACAGCATCGCTCCAAAGTGGCGTGTACTGTGGCCACCCCACGGCCCGTCTTTTGTCTGGGACGTGGTTGTCACGGATCTGGGCGATATCTGACTGTTGGTCATGGATAGAGACTGAGCAAGGGAGAGATGCCAGAATGGCTTGGTATTGCTGATGGTGCTGCTGAGTCCATAAACTGACAAACGATTTGTTGTCACATAATGCGTGAGCACCACTCACTCATCTCTCATGTTCGATCGCCTGCCACCCCTGCAAACCCTACGCGCCTTCGAAGCTGCGGCTCGTCTCCTCAGCATGACGCGGGCAGCCGAAGAGCTGCATCTCACTCACGGCGCCATCAGCCGTCACATCCGGACGCTGGAAGACGATCTGGGTACTCCGCTATTTCTGCGGCTGACGCGCCGCATCGTGCTCACCGCAGCAGGGGCGGAGTTCCATGCAGTGGTGGCGCGGTTGCTGGGTGAGTTGGCCAGCAAAGCGCAGCGCCTGCGCGGCGATGACACTGATAAACGGCTGACGGTTAGCACCAGCGTGTCGTTTGCCAGCAAGTGGCTGGCACCCCGTTTGTCAGGATTGCGCGCAGCGTGTCAGCCCTTCGACGTGCTCATGGATGTGACCGACGTGAACGTCGATCTGCGCCAGGGACATGTGGACACCGCCATTCGCTACGGCTTTGGTCGATACCCAAATGCCATGGC
This sequence comes from Allobrachymonas sp., assembly GCA_018054915.1. GTDB lineage: Bacteria > Pseudomonadota > Gammaproteobacteria > Burkholderiales > Burkholderiaceae_C > Brachymonas. The sequence continues at coordinate 10,931 of JAGPIR010000004.1, read as the reverse complement.
GGAGCGCATTCTGGAAGAGACGGTCACGCCGGTGTGCAGCCCAGATTACCTGGCTGCATGTGGTGGATTGGAACAACCGGTCCAGTTGCTGAACACAAACCTGCTGCACGAGGTCGGGATGATGGCCAACTGGGAGCAGTGGTTCGCGCTGGCGGGTTTGGGCAAAAAACGCCCAACTCGCGGGCCGAGTTACAGCCACGGCTCTATGGCGGTGGAGGCGTCGATCCGGGGGGAAGGTGTGGCGCTGGGCCGCAACACCTTGGTGGCCGATGACATTGCAGCCTGTCGGCTGGTAGCGCCATTTCCTGAGCTACGCCTGAAAGCCGAGCGGGGGTATGACTTCGTCTACAGAATTGGTGAGCGCGACCATCAAAAGGTCATGGCGTTGCGCAACTGGCTGGCCCGCGAAATCCAGGCATTCAAAGTAGGGTCTGAGTGAACGGGGTCGCGTCTACCGAAGCGGATATCCCAGTCAGCTACTCACCTACGGGGTCTTCTTGGTCAGTGATCAGAATGTCACGAATGACGCTGAAGGGCAGATCGGGGTTTTCCGCGGCGATCCTGCCGATCTGAGATCAGTACTCGATTTGCTTGGACACCGAACGGTGCTCAATGACGCCGTACGCTTGGCGGTCTCGACTAAGGCTTCGGATAGTTTGACATTGACGGCCACAAGGATTTCCTTTGACTGGCTCCGTGATCGCCCATAATGATTCAAAAAGGAAACCTATCCCACCGCTCTACAAGAGACTCCTCGACGATGTCGCAGTAGGTCTTGCCCGTGCCGATTTCCATCTCGATGTCGAGATTGATGTGCGTGAACGACTGGACAGCGCCGCACGGGACATCCTGAACACCGCGCAACAAATGGCTCAAGCGGCTGACGTGGTCAGTAACCAGGTCATGTTGGTTGGCAACCATCCTGCGGAACTGATCATCCAGGCAGCAAAATCCAACGACTGCGACCTGATTTTTATGGCATCTCACGGAAGAAGCGGTGTAACGGCCCTGCTACTGGGCAGTGAAACCCATAAAGTACTCACGCATTCGAAGATTCCTGTATTGGTTTACCGATGAAAAGAAGGACTGCTTTGGGGTCTGCCTGTCGGAAAAACCTGGATTTCTTCATGTAGAAATTCTTCTCGAAAAATTTCTACTGCGCACTCCCGTGAGTTTGCGAGAGAACGCCCAAACGAGAGTTTGCCTAGTTTTCCAGGCTAGCGCCGGATTGTTTCTTTTCGTTGCGGACGCGCTTCATCATGAAATACCCGACCGTTAGAGCCAAGATGATGGCGGCGATTCCAATGAGACTCAGGCTTTCAACCTTTTTGACATCCAGGATGATCACCTTGCGCGCAATGGCAATGATGGCCACTGAAAGAACCGTCTCATAATGCGGCGCCCCTTGGGTGAGGTAGGTCTTCATGATGGTTTCAAGCAATTCAATGCCAATGAGCACCAGCATGAACATGCCAAAAACATCCAGCAACAGGTTGACATCAAATAGAAAATAAGGTGATTCGATGACGCTTTTGATGACGAACCATGCCAGATCCAGTGTTCCAAGCACCAAAACAATCGCCATCAAGGCCATCAAGGCCTGGATCAGGTATTTTTCGTATTTTTTGAGGACTTCAAACAGCATGGCGGCTCCTCTGAAATAGCCCCGTGCGTGGGACATGGTGTAGTAGTGTAAAAGATTCCTTCGGATAAAGCCGTCCTGCCAGCGACGTTTCTCGAAACGGGTAGGAGGCGTTGCGCCAATTGCTGAATGCACGTCAGGCAAGCATCCATTCGCCATTGGCTAGGCCTAACAAAACAAAATACATCATCGCGGAGAGACCGCCCCCCTAAACAGACAAACAAGAAGGACCCGGTCCGGGCATGCCATGGGCTTCAAGCCAGCGATTCTGGGCAACCAGCACGTTTTCCTCCGTATCGCCTACGATGCGGGCATATACATTTGGCGCCGTGGCACCCTCGGTGCTGATCAACAACACGCGGGAACTGGATCCCAAGCCGGCGGGCAGGCGCCAGGCGCTGTTGGCCATCATGACCCGCAAAGCAGCCAGTCCGGCCACACCCGATTCGCCAGCAATAACGGGAATATCGCCATGGCGACCCTCGGCCAATATACGCATGGATTCTTCGGCCAACGGATCAGCCACGGTAACGAAGAAATCTGCGACAGGCGAGAGAAAACGCCAAGCCAGTGGCGAGGTTTCGCCACACGCCAGACCTGCCATGACCGAATCCACATTGCCGCTGGCCCGTGCAGCCCTGCCCTGCAACGCGCTCTGATACAAACAGTCGGCCTGCTCGGGTTCTACCACAATGAAAGTGGGGCGCGTTGCGCCAAACCGTTCCCAGAAATGGCTAACAATGCCTGCAGGCAGACCACCCACTCCACCTTGCAAGAACACGTGCGTCCAGGGGCATGCCGCATCTGACGCCACATCCTGCAGCAACTCGTCAGCAATGATGCCGTAGCCTTGCATCACGTCTCGCGGCACTTCTTCATAACCGGCATACGATGTGTCAGACACCACATCCCAGCCGTTTTCGCGCGCCAGTCGTTCCGCCTCTCTGACAGATTCGTCGTAATCGCCTGCCACGCGCACAATGTCGGCGCCATAGGCGGCAATAGCAGCCTCGCGTTCGGTACTCACTTCGGCATGCAGCACAATGACGCAACGGCAGCCCAGACTTTGAGCAGCAGCCGCCAGCGCACGGCCATGGTTGCCATCGGTGGCGCTGATCACAACCCAATCCCTCAGTTCCTGCGCATATCGGCCGGCAAACAGTGATTCAGCAGTCCAGCCATGCTGCGGCCAACGTCGCATGGCCAAAAGGATGAGCGCATTGGGCGCACCCAGCGCCTTGAAACTGCCCAAAGTCGAGCGCCGAGATTCATCTTTCAGCGTCACGCTCGCCACGCCCAATGCTTTGGCCAGTCCGGGCAGCGACCACGCTGGCGTCGGCGCAGGAGACAGCAGTTTCCAACTGGAAAGACGCGCACGGCTGGCTCGACCAGCAGCCATATTAAGCACTTTGTGCAAAGCGGGGTCGTAGGCGCAACGTGTAGTGTGTGGATTGGCAAAGAACATGGCAAATGAATAACAAGACAACCAACAACGTCAAACGACGGCGATAGCGGCAAGCTGCCGCTTGTGGATGGGACAGGTCGCACATTACCAGATACGGGTTTGTATGCCTGCGGTTTCAGGCGCCTTGCTGCATCGTTTCCGCACAGCTTCCGTAAAATGAAGCAATTGCACGGCTAGAACATCAGACACAGCAATATCCAGCAAAATTACTTCATCAGCCCGCTGACGCCCGTTCAAGTCCTGTACAGATTTCCCTTGACTGGTTCACCCATAGAAAACACTCCATGCTGCCCTTTGCCCAACGTCTGCAAAACGTCGAAACCTCAGCCATTCGCGAATTGTTCAAGTTGCTGGGTCAACCCGGCATCATCAGCTTTGCGGGTGGTTTTCCCGATCCAGCCCTGTTTGACGTGGAAGGATTCAAGGCTGCGACGCGCACAGCCCTGCAAACCTGGCCCGATGCGGCCATGCAATACGGCGCCACCGAAGGCTTTGGACCACTGAAGGAGCAGATTGCCGCGCTGTGCACCGCCAAGGGCGCAACGGTATCCGAACAGCAGTTCATCGTCACCACGGGCAGCCAGCAGGCGCTGGACCTGATTGCCAAATGCATGGTTTCGCCCGGCGACAAGGTGATTGTGGAAAGCCCCACCTTTCTGGCCGCCATCCAGTGCTTTCGCCTGTACGGCGCGCAAACCATCGCCGCCCCCACCGACACGCACGGCGTACAGACCGACCGGCTGGAACAGCTCATCGTGGAGCACAAGCCCAAGCTGGTCTACCTGATTCCAACCTTCGGCAACCCCAGTGGTGCAACACTCACACTGGAGCGCCGCAAGCGGGTGCTGGAACTGGCGGCGCAATACCAAACGCTCGTAGTCGAAGACGATCCCTATGGCGACCTGTATTTTGATGCGCCGCCACCGCCGAGTCTGCTGGCCTTGGCTCCGCAGGTTCCTGGCAGTGCCGATTGGCTGGCGCACTGCGGCAGCCTGAGCAAAATTCTTGCGCCGGGGCTTCGGCTTGGCTGGCTGGTGGCACCACCCGCCTTGCTGGCCAACGCCGTCATGTGCAAACAATTCAGCGATGCCAACACCAGCACATTGGCACAAACAACCGCCACTGCCTACCTGCAATCGGGCCGACTGCCGGCTGCGCTTGCGCAAGTGCGTTCGGTTTATGCTGCACGGGCACGCCAGATGGCCACCAGTCTGCACCACGAACTGGGCGATGCCGTGGCATTTTCCGCTCCACAAGGCGGCATGTTCTTCTGGGTACGCCTGACCGGCACCAACGGATGCGCCACGGATGCCGCGCTTTACGCGAAACAGGCCATCGAAAAACGGGTGGCTTTTGTTCCGGGCGCAGCCTTCTTTGCAGAGCACCCAGATCCGTCTTGCCTGCGCATGAGCTTTGCCACCGCGAACGAGGAAAGCATCGTCGAAGGCATCGCACGCATGGCGCATGCCCTGCAAATGACCCCACCCATGCGTCAGCAATAGGATTTGCATACAACACACGCCAGCCATAGTGAGCAAAGCCTTCCGTTTTGCCCCAAAATCCCTTCACCACACTCCCGTTGAATCACTTACACAATCCATGAACATGGCCCACGACCCCGCCAAGGAACTCCCGCTGACAGAAGACATCCGGCTACTAGGAAGATTGCTGGGAGATGTGATCCGGGACCAGGAAGGCCCGACCATTTTTGAGCTCATCGAGCAAATCCGGCAACTGGCGGTGGCATACCACGTCAAGAATGACGACACCTCCGGCAATGCCCTGGGGCAATTGCTGCAACGCCTGCCCATCGCGCAAACGGTACAGGTGCTGCGCGCCTTTACTTATTTTTCGCACCTGATCAATCTGGCCGAAGACCAGCACCATTTGCGCCGCCGCCACCATTACGAACGCATGAACCAGGTGCAAAGCGGATCGCTGCAAGCCAGCGTAACCCAATTGCAGGCGCGCGGCATCAACAAAGAAGCGGTTGCCGCACTGTTGCGCCGCGCCCATGTTTCACCGGTTCTGACGGCCCACCCGACCGAAGTGCAGCGCACCATCATCCTGACGGCCGAATCAGCCATTGCCCGCCTGCTGCAGGAACGCAACACACTCAAGGCCGCACGCGACATCGACCGCAACACCCTGCAAATCAGGGCACGTATCACGCAACTGTGGCAAACCCGCATCGTGCGCGATGCCAAATTGTCGGTAGCCGACGAAATCAGCAACGCATTAACCTATTACCGCGCCACCTTCCTGCAGGAAATTCCGTATCTCTACGAAACGCTGGAACAATTGCTGCCGGGTGAACGCATCGAACCATTTTTCCGCATGGGGCACTGGATGGGCGGTGACCGTGATGGCAATCCTTTTGTCACTGCAGAAAGCCTGGAAATGGCGCTGCGCATGCAATGCGAAACTGCATTGACGCACTATTTGCACGAACTGCACGCGTTGGGAACCGAGCTGTCGATGTCGACATTGCTGGTGCAAGCCACACCCGCCCTGCTCGCCCTGGCTGATGCGGCGCAAGACCAGAACCCGCACCGCACGGATGAGGCCTATCGCCGCGCCATCATTGGCATGTATGCGCGCACTGCGGCCGTCTTGCATGAACGCACCAGAGCACGGCCACCCTACCCGGCCAAAGCGGCGACCCCGTATGCGGCATCGGAGGAACTGCTGAGGGATTTGCGCACCCTGGAAGATTCACTGCGCCAGCACCACGGCGATGCACTGCTCTCCTTGCGCCTGGCGCCACTGATACGGGCGGTAGAGGTTTTCGGCTTCCATCTGGCAACGCTGGATCTGCGCCAGAACTCGGAGGCGCACGAAGAAACGGTCGCCGAACTGCTGCGCATGGCGCAGGTCGAATCCGATTACCGCGCACTGGATGAAACCGGAAAACGCCAGCGCCTGCTGGCCGTTTTGCACGACGTACGGCCGCTACACGTGCCCGATGTCGACTACAGCGAAAACACCCGTTGCGAACTTGCCGTTTTCCAGACTGCGGCGCGTCAGGTCCGGCTTTATGGAAAACACGCCCTGCGGCACTACATCGTTTCACACACCGAAGAGGTGAGCGACCTGCTGGAGGTGCTGGTACTGTTCAAAGAATCCGGCCTGCTGCGCCATTTTGGTTCGCCGCATGTGCACAGCCATCTGGTCGTATCCCCGCTGTTCGAAACCATTGATGATTTGCACTCAGCCGCGCGCATCATGCGTGAATGGTATGCGTTGCCCGGCATTGCCGACATGGTTCTTTCTGCCGGCGGCGAACAGGACATCATGCTGGGCTACAGTGACAGCAACAAAGACGGCGGTGTCTTTACCAGCAGTTGGACGCTGTACCAGACGGAATGCGCCTTGCTGGACGTTTTTACGCCCTTGCAGCAAACACATGGCATCCGCATGCGTCTCTTCCACGGTCGTGGCGGCACCGTGGGGCGCGGCGGCGGCCCCAGCTACCAGGCCATTCTCGCCCAGCCGCCTGCAACCGTGGACGGCCAGATACGGCTGACTGAACAGGGCGAAGTCATTGCGTCCAAATACGCCAATCCGGAGATCGGCCGCCGAAACCTTGAAATCCTGGTGGCGGCCACGCTGGAGGCCAGTCTCCTGTCAGCCAAGGCGCCACCTGAAAAATATGTTGATGCTGCGCAAGCCATCAGTGCTGCGAGCCATGCCGCCTACCGTCACCTAGTCTACGAAACCCCAGGTTTCAGTGACTATTTCTTTGCAGCAACGCCATTGCGCGAAATCGCCGAACTCAATATCGGCTCGCGTCCAGCATCCCGTAAAACGCTCTCGAGCATTGAAAATTTACGGGCAATTCCCTGGAGTTTCAGCTGGGGACAATCAAGGGTGGCCCTGCCTGGCTGGGCGGGTTTTGGCAGCGGTGTGCAGCAATGGCTGTTTGTGGACTCACAGGGAAATCCGGCAAACCGGCCCGATGCCAAACGGCTCGAACTGCTACAGGAAATGTACGGCGAATGGCCTTTCTTTGCCACCCTGCTGTCCAACCTCGACATGGTGCTGGCCAAGACCGATCTTTCCATCGCCGCGCGGTATGCCGCACTGGTTCCAGATGCGGCGCTAGCGGATCGCATCTTTGAAGCCATTCGTCAGGAGTGGCAAACCACACAGGACATGCTCGCCTTGATCACGGGACAGTCCGCGCGTCTATCGGCCAACCCGGCCCTGGCCCGTTCGATCGCCAACCGTTTCCCGTATATCGACCTGATCAATTACCTCCAGGTAGAACTGATGCGCCGGCACCGCGCAAACAAGCCTGGAATCACAGAACCAGTCGCCCCAGCCGGAGATAGTGCAGACTCCAGCACAATGGCCCGGCTCAAGCGCGGCATACAGATTTCGGTCAATGGGATTGCTTCGGGATTGCGCAATACTGGTTGAATGGCCGTGCTACGCCTCGTAACGACGAGACACACAGTTGCACCGTTGTATGCAACCGGAAATCACTCCTGACATGCAACGGCAGTACGTTCCTGAATCTGCAGGTCGTTTTCACGTGCGAACTGCTCGATGTATTCCCACGCCTGGGGGTGCTGTTCCTTCAGGGCAGGATTGACCACCAGACACTTCGCATTTCCGTCGGTTCCCGGCATACACCAAGGTGAATAGGTGATGTGATCGCCCTGCTGCAGGGGACGCGGACGAAACTGGCTCATGACACCCGCAAGACGTTCGGCCCAATTGCTGGGGCGAAACGTCCGCCCGTCACTGGTAACGCCGCGTATGACTATTTCCTTGCCTGTATCTCCATCCATGTGTTTTCCCCAATTGACGCCGGATTGCCTTGGCCCGACTACGCATCAAGCAGATTTTCGCGCATTATGCTGCATTGCACCATTTAACGCAAGCATTGTCCAATCCCGTTGCATTTGCCACACGCACAAACGCCTGCAGATCCTGGTTTTTTGCAGGCTACTGGAATATCTGTGCACCGGACAAGTGAAAAAGGCCGCCTGGTCTGGTGTGCCTATTTCAGCCAACCTCGTTTCCGAAAATACCACATGGGTAGCAATGCGCTGGCAATCATCAGGCCGATGGCCCAAAGATATCCATATTGCCACCCAAGTTCCGGCATGAAACGGAAATTCATGCCGTACAAACTGGCCACCAGCGTTGGGGGCAACAGCGCGACACTGGCAACCGAAAACAGCTTGATGATCTTGTTCTGGTTGATGTTGATGAAACCGACGGTTGCGCCCATCAGGAAGTTGATTTTTTCAAACAGAAACGCTGTATGGCTGTCAAGTGAATCGATGTCACGCATGATCTGGCGCGCCTCTTCGAATTGCTCGGCATTAAGCATGCGGCTGCGCATCATGAAACTAACTGCACGCCGCGTATCTGTGGCGTTGCGCCGAATCCGGCCGTTCATATCTTCCTGACGGGCAATGTTTGCCAAGACTTCTCCTGCAACATCGTCGGTCACATCTCCCCTGAGAACCTGATCGCTCGCCTTTTTCAGTTCAACGTGAATCTGCTCCAGCGTATCAGCGCTGTACTCGGCATCAGCGTCAAAAAGTTTCAGCAGAAGTTCCTTGGCATCGGAAATCAGGCCCGGCATGCGGCGCGCCCGCATGCGGATCAGACGAAAAACCGGAACGGTCTCATCGTGTATGGAAAACAGGATGTCGTGGCTTTTCAATGCCGGATTGTTCAGATTGAGAATGAACGCCACGCGCTCGGTATCCGGATTATCGAAGTTGGCCACCAGAAAGTCAGAGCGGATATGCAGCTCACCGCCATCGCCTTCATAGAATCTTGCTGATTCTTCAATGTCTGCATCAATCGCATCCTCTGGCACAGATACACCAAAATGCTCTGCAATCCAGCACTTTTCCTCAAGCGACGGACTTTCGAGATCAACCCAGATTGGTTTGAACCGGGCCAACTCCTCAAGCGATTCGATTTCTTCCTGAAACAGTCGACCATTGACTAACGTGAATATATTGAGCATGACAGGTGCATCCACGGCACGCCCGCGCAGCACCCACGCAAGCAGTTGATGGAAAGATCCGGAGAAACGCCTGACGGAAACTCCGGAATCAACAGGCAGCAATTATCGTATCCCGGATACTCCAACAAGACGGAACATGGGCGCTGGCCTTGCTTTTTTTACACCCAGCAATCGTCCAGGTACCCCCCATGGGCCGCAACCATGCCTAGCTCAAGAGACAAAATGCACAATACATACAATCCTGATGCGGCCTGTCTGTCAAGGCGACAGGCCGATATGACCCATGTCACTGCGCCCAGAAAGGCTCAACAACGTATTTTGTGGATAAACAAAACGCTGGTTGTCAGTCGCGAAGACAAAACCTTCGATCGGGCTGTAAACCGGTACGCATCGCGGTAGCACCGGATCAATCACTTCGGCCAGCAACTCGCCCTGTTTCACCCAGACACCGGGCTGAACGTGGTAGATGACGATTCCTGCAACCGGCGCGGCAACATACACCAGTCCCGACAAGGGATGCGGTTTGTTTGCCAGGGCAGGCATGGGCCTGATTTCATCGGCGGGCAGGCACACATCCCCCAGATGATGCAGATACTGGAGAATGGCATTGGCGTCCTGTTGCGCCCATTGGCGCGACAGATCGTTTTCACCACGGAGCTCCACGGTGACCCCATGGCAGGCCAGCGGGATATTCGCATCGGGAAAAACCTGCTGCAACATCACCCACGGAACCGACACCACTTCATCAAAAGACCGGGCCTGCGAGTCTTCACTGACGATCTGGCACTGTGAACCAAGCCAGCAGGCCAATGGCTCCAGATGCGGCCATAGCTGCGGCAAGGTGTAAAGATGCAGCACCGCCTGCTTGTCGCAATGCAGATCCAGCACCAAATCGGCGTCGCAGGCCAATCTGAGCAAGGCGATGTGCAGCGCCTCCAGCATGTTGCCGGGCTGGCGTTCGTCCAGGGCGGCACGCATCGCTGCGCGAATGGTTTCCCGATTGGCGCCGGCGTCTTGCCCCAGTACGGGGGCGCCCTCGGCCTGCAGACGCGCAAGCGTTTCCGCATAGAACGCAATGGTGCGTAAACGGTTGAAATTCTGGCCGGTTGCCAGATCAAAGCGGCCCACATGACTGTAGAGCAACTTCTGACGCAGCCCCAGTGGATTGCACAACGGAACGACAACAATCTGCGCCCGTACCCGTTCCTGCAATTCGAGAGCCTGCAAACGCTCGCACAATTGCCAGGCCGCGAGCGATCCAGGCAATTCATCGGCATGCAGGCTGGCCTGCACATATACTTTGCGCACGCCCTGCACCGGCCCGTAACAAAACGCCGTAATGGCCGTTTCGGTACCGGGAATGCCACAAGTCAAAGGAATCTGGCGTTTTTCCATTTCAGTTCCATGGCATTGGCAATACCCCTAAGCAACCTTTGGATGACGGCAGCAATCACGGCAAAATAATTGCAGGAAACTACAGGTCGCTTTCTGCGCGCACATTGCGCTCCATCAGAACACGAGCAGCCTCGGTGGCACTGAGCCGCCCGTCCAGCAAATCCACCACGCAACGGGTAATCGGCATTTCAATCTGCAGGGCTTCTGCTCGCGCCAAAACCGTACGGGCGCAATAAACACCCTCGGCCACGTGCCCGAGGGTATCGACTGCCTGATGTACGGTCAAGCCCTGGGCCAGCAACAGGCCAACGCGGCGATTACGGCTCAGGTCTCCGGTGGCGGTCAACACCAAGTCCCCCATGCCGCTCAAGCCCATAAAGGTACTGGCTTGCGCACCCAAGGCAAGGCCAAAGCGCGTCATTTCGGCCAGGCCG
>JAGPIR010000124.1 GCA_018054915.1 Allobrachymonas sp. | reverse complement strand
CTATATGATTTTTAACGAATCATGAAAGAACAGCAAGCCAATCCATCGCTAAATGCACCGAAATTGCTCGACCTGCTGCGTGATCGCCTGCGGTTGAAGCACTAAAGCATACGGACAGAAATGCAGTATGTCCAATGGGTGAGGCGTTTCATTCTTTTCCATGGGAAACGCCACTCTCAGGAGGTGGATCCACCTGCTAAACAAAGGCGGGCGCGGCGTGGTCAGTCCGCTGGATCTGAGTTAAGGGTAATCACTTGCCGATGCAGAAGCGGCTGAAAATGACCCCTAAAAGGTCGTCGGCAGTGAATTCGCCGGTAATCTGACCCAGCGCCTGCTGCGCCAGGCGCAGTTCTTCGGCAAAGAGTTCGAGGGCAGGGAACGGGCCGTGCACGATCCGGCTGGCGCCGGCAACGTGTTCGCGGGCGGCACTCAGCGCACGCAGGTGACGTTCGCGCGCAATGAAGACATCTTCGGTCTGCTGCCAGCCGGCAACTCGCAGAAGTTCGGCACGCAGCAGATCGATTCCCTGGTTGGCCTTGGCCGAAAGGCTGACCACTACCGCGTCGGCTTCGCTGTGCCGTTCTGCCTTGCTGCCGGCCAGGTCGATCTTGTTATGGACCGTAATCCGCTGCAGGCGCGCCGGAAGTTTTTCCAGAATGGCGCGGTCCGCCTCCGTAACGCCCTGGCGGGCATCGACCAGGAGCAGCACGACATCGGCGCGTTCGATTTCCTGCCAGCTGCGGGCGATACCGATTTTTTCCACTTCGTCGTCGGTGTCGCGCAGGCCTGCCGTATCGATGATATGCAGCGGGATACCTTCGATCTGGATGGTCGAGCGCAGGGCATCGCGGGTGGTGCCGGCAATGGGGGTGACGATGGCCAGATCGTCACCAGCGAGTCGGTTAAGCAGCGAGGATTTGCCCACATTGGGCTGCCCCGCCAGAACGACGTGCAAACCGGCCTGCAGCAGTTTGCCCTGGCCGGCGCGCTGGAAGATGTCGGCCAGTTTTTCCTGCAAACGCTGCAGGCGGCCGAATGCATCGGCCGCCTGCAGAAAATCGATCTCTTCTTCGGGGAAATCCAGCGTTGCCTCAACCAGCATGCGCAGATTGATCAATTCTTCGTTCAATTCGCCGATAGCGCGGGAAAACTCTCCCTGCAATGAACGAACGGCGGAACGGGCAGCACTGGCGGTGGCAGCATCGATCAGATCGGCCACCGCTTCCGCCTGGGCCAGATCCATTTTGCCGTTGAGAAACGCCCGCCGGCTGAATTCGCCCGGCTCGGCCAGGCGCGCACCAAGATCAAGACAGCGGGCCAGCAGCATCTGCATCACCACCGGCCCACCGTGCCCCTGCAGTTCCAGCACATCTTCGCCGGTAAATGAATGCGGCGCCGGAAAGTAGAGCACCAGACCGCTGTCGATGCTACTGCCGTCCGCCGCTCTGAAATGGGTCAAACTTGCCTGGCGTGGCGTCGGCGTCTTGCCGGTCAGCTGCAAAGCAAAGGGCAGCAAAGCGCTGCCCGAAATGCGGATGACGCCCACCCCGCCACGGCCTGGAGCCGTGGCAATGGCGGCGATGGTGTCATTGTTTACAACTGCCACACCCTCAGGCTTTCGCGTCGTTGGCAGCCTTGCCGCCCTTTTCCATCATGCGGGTGATCTGCCACTGCTGGGCAATCGACAGAATGTTGTTCACCACCCAGTACAGCACCAGCCCGGACGGGAAGAAGAGGAACATGACACCGAACACAAAGGGCATGGCCATCATCACCTTGGCCTGGATCGGATCCGGCGGCGTCGGATTGAGCTTCATCTGGATCACCATGGAAGCGATCATGATGACGGGCAGGATGTAGTACGGATCCGCCGAGGCCAGATCGGTAATCCAGCCGATCCACGGTGCGCCACGCATTTCGACTGCGCCCAGCAATACCCAGTACAGGGCAATGAAGACCGGAATCTGGATCAGGATCGGCAAGCAGCCCCCCAGCGGGTTGATTTTTTCGCTCTGATAGAGCTTCATCATTTCCTGATTCAGGCGGGCGCGGTCATCGCTATAGCGTTCCTTCAGCTGCACCAGGCGCGGTGTGACCACGCGCATCTTGGCCATCGAGCGGTAAGACGCTGCTGAAAGCGGGAAAAAGGCGAGTTTGATGGCAATGGTGAGAACCACGATCGCCCAGCCCCAGTTACCCACCAGACCGTGAATGAACTGCAGCGCCCAGAAAATTGGCGCAGCGATCACTGTCAGCCAGCCGTAATCCACCACCAGATCGAGACCTGGCGCGGTTTCCTTGAGGGCAGCCTGCTCCTGCGGACCGGCAAATAGGCTGACGGCGGTACGGGCACTGGTCCCCGGGCCAATTTCGCTGACCGGCACGATGACCCCCACCTGGAACAGGTTGCTGCCATCCAGCTTGCGCATGTAATACTCACGCTGAACACCTTGCTGCGGTACTAGAGCGGCAACGAAGTAATGCTGCACCATGGCCAGCCAGCCGTTGTCTGCTGCCTTGGCAAACTTGGCGCTCTTGTCGCCGATATCGGCAAAACTCACCTTCTGATACTTTTCGGCATCGGTGAACACTGCCGGGCCGGTGAAGGTATGCATCATCATGTTGCTGCCGGAAGGATCGACATCATCACGCTGAATCTGGAAATAGGCGTGCGGCGCGATCGCCTGATCCGAACCATTGACGATTTCCCAGGCCATATCCACAACATAGCTGCCGCGCTTGAAGGTAAGGATACGGGCAACGCGTACACCCTGTGGGCCATCCGCTTCCAGACGCACCTGCAGTTCGTCCTGACCTTCGGCCAGTTCGAGCGGGCCATCGACACGCTTGAACAAACTGCGATGCGAGGGCAGGCCATTACCGATCAAACCGCTTTGTGCCTGGTAGTGATGCTGCGCGCCAAAAAGATGGAAATTCTTTTCGTTATCCTCGCTCTCCTTGTAATTCAGGAGTTCCAGCCCGACCAGATCACCACCCTGGGTGGAGATCGTGACCTTGGCCAGATCGGTGGTCACGGTAAAGGTTTCTGCCGCAGTGGCCGGCTTTTCTTCAACCAGCGGTGCGCTCGGCTGTCCAGCCGCCTGCAGATTGACCGAAGGCTGTGGCGCATCGCTGTGGCCAGCGCTTTGTTGCGCCGCTGTGGCTGTTGCTGGCGTGACCGGCCGCGGATTTTTGTATTGCTGCCAGTTGTCCCACAGCATGTAGCTGGAGAAGGCAAAAATCATGACCAGAATCAGGCGTCGAGTGTCCATGGGCCTATGCTTTGAAAATTGAATCAGGGGAGGGGATCATAACCGCCCGGATGCCAAGGGTGACAACGAAAAATTCGCTTCACTCCCAGCCAGCCGCCTTTCCAGGCGCCATACTGGCGCAGGGCGTCGATCGTGTATTCGGAGCAGGTGGGGAAAAAACGGCAACGGCGGCCTGTCAACGGGCTGATTGCATATTGATATGTACGCACCAAGGCAATCAGCACCCACTTCATGGCAAATCTCGCGAGGTCGCCGCGACCTGTTGCTCAACCGTTTGTGCTGCTATTTCCAGCTGCCGCCGATGGCGAACTGCAAGACGGTCAAACAGGGCATTGATTTCAGTGGCCAGTTCAGCATCGTGCAGGGGAACGCCTTTGACGGCCAAGCGTACGACCAGATCGTACGCAGGCAGTTGCAGGCGACGCAGACGAAAATTTTCCCGTACCACCCGCTTCAGACGATTGCGGTCAACAGCACGTTTCAATAATTTTTTGCCAACAACCAGACCCAGCCGAGCTGCCTGCGCTGCTGCCTCGGGACCGGATTGCTCCCGAATTTGTCGACACTGCGGGCTTCGCGGTTGATAGTGCAGCATCAGCCATTGGCCACGAATCGCCTTGCGGAAACCAAAAACGGATGAAAACTCATCCGTTTTGGTCAGTCGATCGCGTCGGGCAAAGCCGTGCTTTACTGCGTCGGGCATCCGGTGCACACCGGCTGCGCCGACTTAGACGGCCAGGCGCTTGCGGCCCTTGGCGCGGCGCGCGGCGAGGACGGCGCGGCCACCCTTGGTGCGCGAACGAACCAGGAAGCCATGGGTGCGCTTGCGGCGCACGACCGACGGTTGATAGGTGCGTTTCATGTCGTAATTCCTTGAGTGAGCGGAGAAAAACGCGTGATTACACCGTGTTTCACCTGCGGCTGTCAAGCTGATTTATTTCCACAAGCTGTGGATAACTTTTTGTTCGCGGGTTAAAATCCACGATCTGCGGCTTTCACATTTTTTTTTGCGTCCCCCCATGTAGAACGCAACCCCAGCGCCTGCCAGGCAAGCTGAATAAAAACGTGAAGCCTGTTTATTCATAACAAAATCAGATAGTTGAAATCCTTTGCCCAGCTTGTTCAACGAGTTTTGCGAGGATAGGGAGTCTCTTTTTTCATGTCCGCTTTCTGGGAATCCTGCCTGCAGCGTTTTGCTTCAGAACTGCCGGCGCAGCAATTCAATACCTGGATCAAACCGCTGCGCCTGGAAGGCGAAAGTACGGCTCAGGAAAAGGGACTGCAACTGCTTGCTCCCAACGGCTTCATCCTGAAGTGGGTGCGGGAAAAATTTCTGCACCAGATTGAAGCCCAGGCTCAGGAATTCTTTGCTGCCCCGGTCAGCATCAACCTGCTGATCGGTAATCAGGGGGCCACTCCCGGCAAGCGCCTCAGCGCTGCGACAAGCCGCAATGAATCGTCGCCCCATGATGATCATGCTGAGGCCACGGAAAATTCATTGCCGGCCCAGTCAGGCTCAGGAATTCAGGAAACTCTGCCAGCCAAAAAACAGCGCAGCAAAACCCCTGGCAACTACGAAAAGTCGCGCCTGTTCTCTAATTTCACTTTCGACAATCTGGTGGTTGGTCGTGCCAATGATCTGGCCCGTGCTGCAGCGGTACAGGTTGC
>JAGPIR010000123.1 GCA_018054915.1 Allobrachymonas sp. | reverse complement strand
ATGCGCCGATGCACATCAATCTGCGTGGCGGCCAATCCTACGCCCTTGGCTTCATACATGGTGTCGAACATATCGCCTACCAATGTGCGTACGGCATCGTCCACCGCATCGACCGCGCAGGCCATGGTATGCAGTTTAGGGTCAGGGTAAACAAGAATCGGTAGCAGGGCCATGAATACTCCAACGTGCAATGGAATCTGCAATCGGCAGGTGGCGAAACGCAGACGAACGGGCGCAGACACCATTGCCAGATAGCACACCCGAATATTGTCTCTGTTTTTGTAGACCGTGGCACAGATGGCACAAAATCCCCATGCCGACGGGTGGTATGCGGGCATAAATGCTCAAAATTCATGTGTGGCAACACTTTTGTGCGCTATGCTTTGACTGTTGTCTTTCTGCCTATACGAAGGCCATGATGCATTCAAGATTTCCTGGGCATATGCCTGCAGAATTTCCTGCAAAAGAAACAGCAAAGACGCTTGCGCTGGCTGGTGTATTCGCTCTTGCTGCTGGCAGTTCTGCTGCTCTGGCGCAGAGTTTTCCAGTTACCCCGCAGCAACGCCAGGTCGCCCATGCGACTGCTGCACGCGGCGTTCCCGTCAGCGAGTTGGTGCCCAATGCACCATCGGAATATGTTGTCAAGCGCGGGGATACCTTGTGGGGCATTTCCGGAAAATTCCTTAAAACCCCCTGGCGCTGGCCGGAACTGTGGGGTATGAATTTGCAACAGATCCGCAATCCGCACCTGATCTATCCGGGGCAAATCCTCTGGCTGGAAATCGTCGATGGCCGGGCGCGCTTGCGGCTGGGGCGTCGCATTAGCGGCAGCGAAACCGTGCAGCTGCAGCCGCGTGTGCGCGTGGATTCCTTGTTAGATCAACCGATCGCTGCAGTGCCATTGAACCTGATCGAGCCGTTTCTGTCCGAGCCGCTGATTGCGGATGAGGCAACGCTTGAAAATGCACATTGGATTGTTTCATCGAAGGATGGCCGCAACCTCCTCGGGATTGGTGATCGGGTATATGCGCGCAGCGCAGATGGCCATGCCTTGCGTTATCAGGAAGACAACGAAGACGGTAACCTATACCGCATTTTCCGCAATGCTGCGCCGATCAAGGACCCGGCTACTCATGAGGTGCTGGGTTATGAAGGCAAGTTCGTCGGCCGGGCCCGCCTGGTGCGTTCCGAAACTGTGAGTACGGCATCTGACGGGGGCAAGGCCGGTGTTCCAGAGGCTGCTGCGCTGGATGTTTTTTATGCGAAAGAAGAAATTCGCACTGGGGACCGGCTACTGCCTGAGCCTGTGCGTGAATTGGTCAGTCACGCACCCCATGCGCCGGAAGTGCCTGTTAACGGACTGGTGGCTTCGGTTTATGGCGATGCAGTGAGTTACGTGGGACAAAACCAGATCGTTGCCATCAATCTGGGTACACGCGATGGCATAACGCATGGCACCGTACTTGCGCTCATCAGTACGGGTCGACGCGTTGCTGACAAAACCAATGATCGCCGTGGCGATATGGTCAAGCTGCCAGACGAACGCAATGGTTTGTTATACATTTTCAGGTCGTTTGAACGCCTGTCCTATGGTCTCGTTATAGAAATCAAGGACCCCGTTAAGGTGGGAGACCGTGTGGAGTCACCTGGTGCTCTCAGAGAGGCCGCTGTTCCTTCCCAGCCAGCGTCGGCGCCATGAGGTGCGCAGAGCGCATCCCATGACAAAAACCGTAGACAGAGTTGGTAGTGCGGCCATTCCATGACACGCAATGAGGTTGCTGCGTGGTTGCAGATGTTGCTGGCAGAGGGGGTCGGCAACGATGCGGCGCGGCGCCTGCTGGCCGCCTTTGGTCTGCCGCAGCAGGTGCTGGCGCAAAGTCAGTCCGCGCTGCAAGAGGTTGTTTCCGCCAGGCAGGCGGGCGCTTTACGACAGCCCCAGGCGCAAACACAAACACTGATCGAAACCACATGGCAGTGGCTGCAACAGGGCAGTTCCGGTGTTCAGCGTCGCATTCTCGTGCTGGGGGACCCTGACTATCCGCCGCTGTTGCTGGAGATGGCCGACCCGCCGCTGTTGCTCTATGCCATGGGGCAAGTTGATCGCTTGCGCGGCGCGCAGCCACGCATTGCCATGGTAGGCAGCCGCAATCCAACCCCGCAAGGCGCAGTCAACGCCCGTGCTTTTTCCAAGACCTTTGCTGAAAGGGACTGGACGGTGGTATCAGGGCTTGCGCTCGGCGTGGATGGCGCTGCACATGAGGGTGCGTTGCAGGCTACGCCTCATAGTGACCAGGGATTGGCGACCATTGCCGTCGTGGGAACGGGGCTGGACCGCGTCTATCCGCGCCAGCATCGTGAATTGGCGCATCGCATTGCGCAGCACGGCGTAATTCTCAGTGAATGCTCGTTAGGAACCCCGCCTCTGGCTCATCATTTCCCCAAACGCAATCGCATCATTGCCGGGCTGAGCCATGGCGTGCTGGTGGTGGAGGCCGCGCTTCAATCCGGTTCACTGATTACTGCGCGGCTGGCCGCAGAGCAGGGAAAGGAAGTCTTCGCCATTCCGGGCTCCATTCATGCGCCGCAATCACGTGGATGTCATGCGCTGATCAGGCAAGGAGCCAAGCTTGTGGAGTCGGCCCAGGATGTGTTGGAAGAGCTGCGGCATGTCACGTTTGGCATAGGTGGCTCTGTGACTGGGGGTGGCGCTGTTTCGGAAGAAGAGGCCGTAAGCACCGATTGCAGCATCCATGGGAAAGAAACTTTTTTATTGCAAGCGCTGGGGCACGATCCGGTAGGACTGGATGCGCTGCTGGAACGCACGGGTCTGGATACTTCCACGCTACAGGCACGTTTGCTGGAGCTTGAATTGGCAGGCGCGGTGGGGCGGTTGCCCGGTGGCCTTTTTCAACGTATCGGCCAGACGTGAAAACCTGTAGGGATATGCTCCGTGATTGCGCGGGATAACCCAAAAAGACCGTGGTTTACTCCTTTTCATCATCTCCGAGCATGGCTGCGCGCTGGCGAGAGGCGAATTCCTCGTAGGTGTTGATGCCCCGTAATTCAAGAATGGTGTTCCGGACGGCCGCTTCGACCAGTACGGCGAGGTTGCGTCCCGCAACCACCTGGATGAGCGCCTTGCGGACGGGCAGACCCAATACGTTCTGGTACAGCGGTTTGGTGGGAATGCGTTCGTAGTCGGCGTCCGCGGTATCCTTGCGCACCAGATGCACGATCAGCCGCAATCGCATGTGGCGGCGCACGGCTGTTTCGCCAAATATGGCGCGAATATCCAGCAGGCCGATGCCGCGTATTTCGAGCAGGTCGCGCAACAAAGCGGGGCAGCGGCCTTCGATGCTGTCCTGGTTGACGCGGTACAGGTCCACGACGTCATCGGCCACCAGACCGTTGCCGCGTGACACCAGTTCCAGTCCCAGTTCACTTTTGCCGATGCCCGATTCTCCGGTGATGAGCACGCCCAAGCCCAGAATGTCCATGAACACGCCATGCATGCTTTCGTGCGTGGCGAAATGGCGCGAGAGATAGGCGCGCAACATGTCAATGACAAATGCCGCTCGCTCCCCTGTGACAAACAAGGGAATCTGCACCTTTTCTGCCATTGCCAGCAATGCGGGCAATGGCTTCTGACCATCGGCCACGATCATGACTGGTGGTTCGAGTTCGATTATCCGGTTGATGCGGCGTGCGACAGTTTCATCGTCTGCTGCGGTCTCCAGATAGGCAATTTCGCGTTCCCCCAGTACCTGCACGCGGTAAGGATGGATATAGTTGAGATAGCCCACCAGATCCGAACCGGAACTGGCCATGCGCACCGCCACCTCATCAAATCGGCGCTCGGCCGCTCCCAGCCCGGCGATCCATTGCCAGTCCAGACTGGTGCGAAAGGCCTGGAATAGGACATCAGCGCTGATGACGGTGGGTTTCATGGCAAGCAGGAAAATGAATTGACTGATTATGGCGCAATCCATGCGCCGGAAATGCGTTTGCGATTCTGTCGAACGCGGCAGGCATGCCGCATCCCTGTCAGATGCAGGGGTTGATTTCTTGACGATTGGATGCGCAGATGGCCGCTTCTGGGGGGTAAGCGAGTCTATGCCCGCTTTATTTTGTACGCTGTTGCGGCCATCGGGTCTGGCTCGCGGTGCGCGCCCCCAGAAGCAATTAATGCCGAGCAAATTTTGCGCGTGGGCAGGTTTTGATCAGGTGGTTTCCACGGGACGCCAGTTTTTGACCAATTCATGCAAGTCGGCTGAATCAGGGATGGTCATGAGACGCGTACGTAAATTCTGATCGCTGAGCATTTCGGCGATTTCCGAAAGGATTTCAAGGTGTTTCTGCGTGGCAGTTTCGGGCACTAGTAGAAAAATCAGCAGGCCCACGGGATGCTCATCAGGTGCATCGAACACAATCGGTTTTGCCAAACGGAACAGGGCCGCCATCGGTGACTTGAGGCCTTTGATCCGGCCATGGGGAATGGCGACACCGTGACCCAGACTGGTAGAACCCAGCCGTTCCCGGGCAAACAGGCTGTCGGTGATGGTGGCTCGGTTGAGATTGTGCAACTGTTCGAAAAGCAGGCCGGCTTCTTCAAAAGCCCGTTTCTTACTGGTGGCTTCTACATCAACAAGAACCTGTGGGGCGGGCAGAATGGCGGCAAGTCGGTTCATGGCAAATACAACAACGCAGAGTTCGAATTATGCGCATAAATTGACTTTTGCGCTGGTAAAAACCCTAAAAATTAGCCAGTCGCAATTATTGCCCCCATGGGAAGCTACGCCAAATACCCACAACGATAAGTTTTTACAGGGTGGATTCAAGTACGAGGTGCAACACGGTTTAATGAGGCGTAAAACACCTCGTGGGGTGTCTTGAATCCGAGTCTCTTTCGGGGTCGGTGATTCAGTCTATTCTCGATCATAGTCAACTCCTCTTC
>JAGPIR010000122.1 GCA_018054915.1 Allobrachymonas sp. | reverse complement strand
GCTGCTGCTGTCCATCCCGCTGGGACTGGTACTGGCGTTGCAGCGCGTTTCACGCTGGGCGGCGGTACGACAGACGGTTAACGGCTACATCTGGCTGATGCGCGGCACACCGCTGATGCTGCAGCTGTTGTTCATTTATTTTGCATTGCCATTCGTGCCGGTAATTGGCATCAGATTGCCTGACTTTCCGTCGGCCGTCGTAGCGTTTGCACTCAACTACGCGGCCTATTTCGCCGAAATCTTTCGTGCTGGCATCCAGAGTGTGGATCGCGGCCAGTACGAAGCAGCCAAGTCACTCGGTATGAGCTACGGCCAGACTATGCGCCGCGTGGTGCTGCCCCAGATGGTGCGGCACATCCTGCCGCCCATGAGCAATGAAGCCATCACGCTGGTGAAAGACACGTCACTGATTTACGTGCTGGCGCTCAACGACCTGCTGCGCGCAGCGCGCAACATTGTGCAGCGCGATTTCACCGTCACGCCGTTCATCGTCGCAGCCGGGTTTTATCTGGTGATGACTGCGGTGCTGACATGGGCCTTCCAGCGCATGGAGCGTCACTATGCCCGGCAAGACCTGTGACACCATGACCCACTCCACCACCACCCCTGCCCTGCGCATGACCGATGTGCACAAGCGCTTTGGCGACAACGAAGTGCTGCGGGGCGTTTCACTGCAAGTGGCCCCGGGCGAGGTGATAGCCATTCTCGGATCTTCCGGCTCCGGGAAATCCACGCTGCTGCGCTGCATCAACCACCTGGAAACCATCGAATGCGGCTGCATCGAAATCGCCGGCGAAACGCTGGTTTGCAACGGGCCGGACGGCAGGGCCAGCTATCCCAATGACCGTGAAGTGCGGCGCATCTGTTCGCACACGGGCATGGTGTTTCAACATTTCAACCTGTTTCCGCACATGACGGTTCTGCAAAACCTGATTGAAGCACCCGTCACCGTCAAAAATATAACGCGTGAACAAATCACTCCGCAAGCTGAAGCGTTGCTGCGCAAGGTCGGCCTGCTGGACAAGCGCGACGCCTATCCGGGACGGCTTTCAGGCGGGCAAAAGCAGCGCGTGGCCATCGCTCGGGCGCTTGCCATGCAGCCGGCCATCATGTTGTTTGACGAACCCACCAGCGCGCTCGACCCCGAGCTCACTGGAGAGGTTCTTCGCACCATTCGGCAGCTGGCGGCCGAACACATGACCATGCTGGTGGTTACGCATGAAATGGCGTTTGCCCGTGAAGTGGCGCACCGGGTGCTTTTCATGGATGCGGGTGTAATCGTTGAAGACCGGCCCGCGCGTGAATTCTTTGCCAGTCCAAGGCACCCTCGCGCCTGCGCCTTCCTGCAACACATGCTTTGAAGGCCAGCCGCTGTCAGGGCGCAAGCAGACACAGATACAGGGCCAACGGGCCAGTTCCCATACACGACGCGCCCTGTGTGCAATCCTTGCGGAACCGGGGGCGGTCATCTATGCCCCGTTTTCCTTGGACCACCCCCTGCCGAGGGCTGCGGCAAACGGATTGCCGCTCCCTCAAGTGACCGGTTCCGGGGTTTTTATGCCTCTTTCACACAATCGGCAAAATACACCACCTGGCCGTTATCGTTGATTTCTTCCACCAAACCATGGATATCGGTTTCAAAGCCGGGACATTCCTGGGAAAAGGCGCGTGAAAATTTCAGATAGTCCACGATTTTCTTGTTGAACACTTCACCGGGAATCAACAGTGGAATACCCGGCGGATATGGCGTAACCAGGCTGGTGGTGATGCGCCCTTCGAGCTGATCGATCGGTACGCGCTCCGTCTTGCGCTGCGCAATGGCCGCATAGGCATCTGCCGGGCGCATGGCCGGGGTCAGGTCGCTCAGGTACATGTCGGTGGTCAGGCGTGCAATGCCGTGGCGGGCGTACATCTGATGCACCATCTGGCACATCTCTTTCAGGCCCATGCGTTCGTAACGCGCACCGCCGCAGCGGCTGGCCATCTGCGCACAGAACTCGGGCATGACACGCCACATGGGCTGGTTCTTGTCATGGTCGTCCTTGAATTGCTGCAAGGCCGTCACCAGCGTGTTCCAGCGGCCCTTGGTGATGCCGATGGTGAACATGATGAAGAAGCTGTAAAGCCCCGTTTTTTCGACCACCACGCCGTGTTCGGCCAGGTATTTGGTCACGATGCTGGCTGGAATGCCGGTTTTTTCGAAGCGCCCGTCCATGTTCAGCCCGGGCGTGACGACCGTGCACTTGATCGGATCGAGCATGTTGAAACCCGCAGCCAGGTTGCCAAAACCATGCCAGTTGGCACTGCGCGTGGTGCCTACCTTCAGAATCCAGTCCTGCGCGCGGCCAATGCCTTCTTCTACCAGCTTGTCCGGTCCCCAGACCTTGAACCACCATTCGTCCTTGCCGAAATCATCGTCAACCTTGCGCATGGCACGGCGGAAGTCCAGCGATTCCGCCAGGCTTTCCTCCACCAGCGCGGTGCCGCCTGGCGGCTCCATCATGGCCGCAGCCACATCGCAGCTCGCGATGATGCTGTACTGCGGGCTGGTGGAGGTGTGCATCAGATAGGCTTCGTTGAACAGGTGCCGGTCCAGCCGCATGGTTTGCGAGTCCTGCACCAGCACATGGCTGGCCTGGCTGATGCCCGCCAGCAGCTTGTGCACCGACTGCGTGGAATACACCACCGAATGCTTGGGACGGGAGCGCTTCTTGCCCATGGCATGGTAGGTGCCATAGAAAGGATGAAAGGCCGCGTGCGGCAACCAAGCCTCGTCGAAATGCAGGTTTTCAACGTAGCCGTCCAGCGTCTTCTTGATGACCTCGGTGTTGTAAAGCACCCCGTCATAAGTGGATTGGGTCAGGCTCAGGATGCGTGGCTGCACCATCTTGGCATCCACCCCCTTGAGCAGCGGATTGCGGGCAATCTTGGCACGGATGCGCGACGGCTCGAATTCACTTTTTGGAATCGGCCCGATGATGCCGTAGTGATTGCGCGTGGGCCGCAGGAACACCGGGACGGCGCCCGTCATGATGATGCTGTGCAGGATCGACTTGTGGCAGTTGCGGTCGACCACGACCACATCACCCGGCGCCACGGTGTGATGCCACACGATCTTGTTGGACGTGGATGTGCCGTTGGTGACAAAAAAACAGTGATCGGCATTGAAAATGCGCGCGGCATTGCGTTCGCTTTCGCCAATGGCGCCGTTGTGGTCAAGCAACTGGCCCAACTCTTCCACGGCGTTGCACACATCGGCACGCAGCATGTTCTCGCCATAGAACTGGTGGTACATCTGGCCGATGGGCGACTTCAGGAACGCCACTCCGCCCGAATGGCCCGGACAGTGCCAGGAATACGATCCGTCCTCTGCATAATCAAGCAGCGCCTTGAAAAACGGCGGCTGGATGCCTTCCATGTACGACTTGGCTTCCCGGATGATGTGCTTGGCAACGAACTCTGGCGTGTCCTCGAACATGTGGATGAAGCCATGCAGCTCGCGCAGGATGTCGTTGGGCAAATGCTGGCTGGTTTTGGTTTCGCCATGCAAGTAGATCGGCACGTCCTCGTTCTTGCGCCGAACCTCCTTGATGAACTTGCTCAAGTTCAGGACGGCCGCCGGATCCAGTTCGGGGCCAGATGTCACGAATTCCTCATCGTCAATCGACAAGATGAAGGCGCTGGCGCGGCTCTGCTGCTGGGCAAACTGGCTCAGGTCGCCATAGCTCGTGACGCCGACCACTTCAAAGCCCTCATTCTCGATGGCCTTGGCCAGCGCCCGGATGCCCAGACCCGACGTATTTTCAGAACGGTAGTCTTCGTCAATGATGACAATGGGAAAACGGAATTTCATGCCCATAACCTCCAAGATATTTATTACACCAACATTGTGTCCGCTTCGGCTTATACGGGCAAAAAAATGCAGTCATGCCAACGAAAAGGCGTTATATGAAACCCTGTTCATCACATTTGCGTCAGCTGACTCTGCTCTAAAAACCGGCGGTCAATATAAGAAATCCTTTTCAAGCTTACCTTTTGGATTCATTCTGCCCGAGCCAGTGCCTGCGCATCATTAACAGCATCGTCCACGCTCCAGTAAAAGGCCCATTCATGATCAAGCCATTTATTTTTCAAACGTTTCAACGCCGTACGCGGCCGATCTTTAACACGGGCCAGCAATAACCGCTGGCCGTTTGTACGTAATTTTTGCTGCAGTTCAGAAAGGGTTTCAACCGAAGTCGTGTCCAGATCATCACATTGCTCCAGGCTCAACACCACGGTACGCAGACCTTCTTCACGGGAACGGGTATGCACTTGCTGAAAGATGGCTTCAGCATTGGCAAAAAAAACAGGCTCTTCCGGGCGCATGATCAGCACACCCGGCTGCCGCTGTACCTCGGAGTGCTGCGCCATATCCAAAAAATCACGCGTTGCCGGCAAACGCCCCAGTTCACTCACATGAGGCCGGGAAAAACGCCGCAGTGCCAACAGCACCGACAAGCCCACGCTCAACAACATACCCATCATTACACCCAATACGAGCACACCCACGACAGTAACCAGCGCCAGCCAAGCGTCACCCCCAAGTTTGAGGGATGCCAGTAATGGCCTAGGCCCAAAGCTATCCATCAACATGCCAACAATCATCGCCGCCAGAACCGGGGTTGGCAGCATCGCCAGCCACTTTTGAAAATGCCAGAGCATGAGGGCTATCAGCCCAGCGGCGAATACGCCTGTCCATTTGCTGCGGCCTCCAACTGCCGCATTGGCCAATGATGCCGAATAGCCGCAGCCCACGGGCAGACCCTGCAGCATCCCGCTGGCAATATTCGCAACACCGAGCGCCAGCATTTCCCGGCGTGGCCGCACGGCATCACCATGCGCCAACGCCAACGAACGGGATGTGCCCCAGGACTCGGCAAACAATACCATGAACAATGCCGGCGTTACGTGGGCAACAAACACCCAATCCTCC
>JAGPIR010000121.1 GCA_018054915.1 Allobrachymonas sp. | reverse complement strand
AATCTCCATGTGTTGACGCACCAGCAGGCCCAGCGCTGGCAAATCGATCTGGATCAGGCGCGGCATCATGCCGAAACAGCGCGTGGCCTGCCCGATATGAGCGCCATCTGGTCGGAGGTATTTGCTCGGCCAAAAACGGCAGCCGCAGACATCGACATCGACGTGGATGGCGATCTGTATGCAGGGTTTGTCAGTACGGCAGACAGGCGCAGACTTGAAACATTGCGCCAGCTCTCAGGAGAGCAGTTGGCAGATGCGCGCACCGGGTTCGAGGATGCACGTCTCGAAGAATTGTTCTGGCGGTACCGTGCGCGCAACTTCCCTGACACCTTGTCGGAGGAAGAGCGTTCGCGCTGGCGTGAACATTGCGCCGCGCGGCTGCTGGACGGACAGGGTGGTGCCCGAACGCTGGATGATCTTCTGGAGGCGCTGGATGCCCTTCATCCAGGTGCCGACACTTGTGGGCTTGCCGTCTTGGATGCCTTGCAGGATTATGCGCAGCACATTGTTCCGGAATTTTCCGGCTGATGCCTGGTCACCGTTATGGCTGGACTGGTGTTGCTGCACGAAGGCGTGCAACCGGCCGCTTTAGAGTCTGTGTTCGTGTTGGGCAAGCCGGTACTGTCTGGCGATTGAAAACACCATGCCCAACGCCAACCCGAGTGTCAGCATGGCCGTGCCGCCATAACTGATGAAAGGCAGGGGAACGCCCACTACCGGCAAGATTCCGCTGACCATACCCATGTTGACGAAGGTGTAGGCGAAGAAAATCATGCCGATGGCGCTGCCCAGCAATCGGGCAAAGGATGTTTGTGCATGCGCCGTGATCCACAGGATGCGCCAGATCAGGAACAGATATGTTGCCAGCAGCAACAGGTTGCCCAGCAGGCCAAATTCTTCAGAGTACACCGCGAAAATGAAATCGGTGGTGCGTTCCGGGATGAACTCCAGGTGCGCTTGCGTGCCGCGCATGAAGCCCTTTCCCAAAATGCCCCCAGAACCAATGGCAATCATGCCCTGCAGGATGTGGAATCCTTTGCCCAAAGGGTCGTGCATGGGGTTGAGCAGGGTGCAGACACGCTCTTGTTGATAAGTGCGCAGGATGGGCCATTGCACCCCCTGCGCGCACAGTTTGGGCTCCAGCAGAATCAACAGCAAAATGCCCGTGCCTGCCAGCAGCAGGGGGGGAAGAACCAGGCGCCACGGCAAACCGGCAAAAAAGATCACTGCGGAACCGGCCAGCAACACCAGAATGGCTGTGCCCAGGTCGGGCTGCTTCATGATCAGACCCACGGGCACTGCGAGCAGCACAACGGCCACCAGATAGTCTAGCGCCCTTGGGCGTTCCTCGCGTTTCTGGAACCACCAGGCCAGCATGAGCGGCAGCGCAACCTTCAGCAGTTCACTGGGCTGGATGACTACGCCTACATTGATCCAACGGGTGGCGCCTTTTTTGGTAATGCCAAAAACCGCCACCGCAATGAGCAGGACAACTCCGGCGGTGTAGAGCGGAACTGCCAGCAGGGCGAGCTTTTGGGTCGGAATCTGCGCCACGATGAACATGACTGCAGCAGCCAGTGCCATGTTGCGGACATGACTGCCGAAGCGGCCAGGAAAATCGAAAGCCGAAGAATACATGACCGTCAGGCCGATCGCCATCAGGGACAGCACCCCTAGTGCCAGCGGGCCGTCAATCCCGCGCAGAATGGAAACAACATGACGCTGCAACGGCAGGCGGTTGAACAAGGTGGAAGACATGCGGCATTATCGCGTTTGTGATGCGGCCATTGCCGTGGTAAATGCACGAGGGTGCAGATTGTTACTCTCCATATGCTGCGCAGGAAAAAAGATCTCCCGCTGCGGCTTGGGGCGACGAGCTTTTCTGTTGTGCAAGGATGGTTGCCGGGACAAGCTGCCCGACGCGCACTCCCAGCAGCCGCAAGGGATTTTGCAGATCAACGCGTTTCAGGCACAGTCCGGCTACCTGGCGCAGTACTTGCGCATCGGCGGTGTGGTGGTCGATGGTGGTGTTGCGGGTGGCAGTACTGAAGTTGGCATAGCGCAGCTTGATGCCGATGGTTTTGCCGGCATAGCCCTTGCGTTGCAGATCGGCAGCCACACGCTGGCACAGGTTGGTCAGGATGTGGCCGAGTTCCGCTTTGTCACGCACCGCATGCAGGTCACGCGCAAAAGTGGTTTCACGGCTGATGCTCACCGGCTCGCTGTGCGTGATCAGGGGACTGTCATCGCGTCCCCAGGCCGCGTCGCCAAGCCATGCGCCGTAACTGCGGCCAAAATGCTCCATCAGCCAGATACGGTCGCAAGACGCCAGATCCCCCAGTGTACGGATGCCAAGTGCCGTTAATCTGGCATCTGCCTTGGGGCCGATGCCATTGAGTTTTCGGCAGGGAAGCGGCCAGATGAGGCGTTGTAGATCATCCGGTTGCACAATGCTGATGCCGTTTGGTTTTTCAAATTCGCTGGCCAGCTTGGCCAGAAGTTTGTTGGGAGCTACGCCAATGGAGCAGGTCAATTGGGTTGCGTCGTAAATACCCTTCTGAATCTGCCGTGCCAGCACACCCCCCTCTTTGCGCTGGCCACCCGGCACATGGGTGAAATCGATATAGACCTCGTCGATGCCGCGGTTTTCCATGACGGGTGCAAATTCCCGGATGACGGCTTTGAAGCGGCGGGAATAGTCGCGGTAGCGCTCGAAGTCCACGGGTAGCAGGATGGCCTGCGGACACAAACGCGCGGCCTTCATCAGCCCCATGGCTGATCCGATGCCAAAAGCGCGAGCCGCATAGGTGGCGGTGGTGATTACGCCTCGGCCGACATAATCCCGCAAGCGCCGAAAGGCTGCGGCCGGTATATCTTGTGTGCATGCGCCATAACGCCGGGCGAGCACTGCGTCAATCTCCGATGGTGCGCCACCGATCACCAGTGGCAGCCCTTTGAGTTGCGGATAGCGCAGCAATTCGACCGAGGCAAAAAACGCATCCATATCCAGATGCGCAATGCGTCGCAAAGGAGGGTGCATTTCCGGGGTGGGGTTGCTCGCATGCGTCAACAATGGCGATTCCCGCAAGCACTTAAGCCGAACTCACGGAGCGGCGTTCACCACGTCGCTGCCAATGGCGTCCCGGATCGTGCTGGCGGCGTGTGCGCGTTCAGCATCGGAGACAAATGGGCCGATCAGCACGCGCCAGTTGCTGCCGCGTGGCTGAATCTGCACGCGCTGGGCATATTGAGGCGTCTTGTTGCGAATGGCTGTGGCTACGCCTTCGGCACGAACCTGGCTAGAAAAGGTGCCTGCCTGCAGGCTCAGGCCGGACGGTGCGGCATCCGTTGGTATTGCGCCACTCGCCGTCGCGCTGGCTCTGGGCGGAGCAGATGCGGCCGCCGTAACGGGCGACCCATCGCTGTATATGCTTGATTCAACCACCGGTGCGTAAACGACGGGCGTGCTGTTCTCTGGGGCCGGTGGTGTGGTGAGGGTGGAGCAGGCAGACAGGAGCATGAGTACGCAGGGCACGCAACTCAGGCCACTCAGGCGTCGCAGCGATTGGGTGTTGGTCTGATGGGCAATGCGGATGAGGGCAGACATTGCAGGCACTCCTGTCAAACGTGAACATGAAAGCGTCAATAGATAGATGATCCAATCAGCCTGGAAGTATTCTGCCACTGTTGTGTGGTGCGTCAGCTCGCGGCTGCGAAAATGCACTGTGGCCTCCTGTCTCTGAGGGGGCCGTTTCATTGCAGGAAAGAAAACATGTTTACCCGGTTCATTTTGCTTCATACGAGCCATGCCGGCAATGTGGGAGCCGTGGCTCGCGCCATGAAAGTCATGGGCTTTGATGATCTGGTACTGGTGCAGCCGCGCTGGCCGGACGTATTGCTGCGCCCGGAAGCGCTGGAGCGGGCCAGCGGTGCTGTCGACGTGCTGGAAAAGGCGCGCATCGTGCAGACGTGGGAAGAAGCGGTTGAGGGGGTGGAATATCTGTGTGCCAGCGCCATGACGGCACGTGATTTTGGTCCACCCACTGTCGAACCCCGCACGCATTTTGCACAATTGGCGGCTTCCGCTAGTCATGTGGATGCGCCACTGCGCAGTGTCGGCCTGGTGTTCGGCTGTGAACGATACGGCATGGACAATGCCCAGGTTTACCGGTGCAACGCCTGTCTGCGCATTCCAACCAATCCGGCGTACGGTTCGCTCAATTTGGCAGCTGCGGTGCAACTGCTTGCCTACGAGTGGAGACTGGCCCTTGGCGGCTTTGCCCAACGTCCTGAACCGTCAGGTGATGCATCGCGCAGGGCCAATGCGGCACAGATCGGCGGCATGTTGGCGCATTGGGAGCAGGCGCTGGTGGCGCTGGAATATCTGGATCCGCAAACACCCAGAAAGCTCATGCCGCGTCTGCGGCAACTGTTCCATCGCGCGGAATTGCGCGAAGAAGAGATTCACATTCTGCGGGGCATTGCCCGGGCCATGCTCCAGGCGGCGGGCAACAGACCCTGACAGATGCTTATACCTTGTCGGCGAAGGGCAGTTGCTGGGGTGCGAGTTGTGCCAGCAGCGTGGTAGTGGCAGACACCTTGTCGCCCGGGGCGACCAGTGGCTGGGCATCGGGTGGCAGGTATACGTCGACGCGCGAACCAAAACGGATGAAGCCGTAGCGCTGGCCGCGTTGCAGCGTATCGCCCGGTTTGACGTAGCAGAGAATGCGCCGGGCAATGAGTCCCGCCACCTGCACCAGCGTTATGGTGGAGCCGTGGCTGTCGATCACCACTGCGTTGCGTTCGTTTTCCAGGGAGGCCTTGTCCAGATCAGCGTTGACGAAGCTTCCGGGAAAGTACATCACCTGCCGCACCTGGCCATCCACAGAGGCGCGGTTGCTGTGTACGTTAAATACGTTCATGAATACGCTGATCAGCAGCGCGTCGCGGTTGGCATAGGGGTCGCGTACGGTTTCGACCCT
>JAGPIR010000120.1 GCA_018054915.1 Allobrachymonas sp. | reverse complement strand
TGGTGGCCTGGCTGCGGGAGCGCTTTCATGCCAACGAAATTCTGGTGAGCCTGATGCTGGTGTACGTGGCCGAGCAATTTTTGGGTTACATGGTCAGCGGGCCGCTGAAGGATCCGCAAGGCTACGGTTTCCCGCTGAGCAAGATGTTCGAGGCCGCCACGACCGTGCCGCGCCTGGTGGCGGGGTCGCGCGTAAACATTGGCCTGGCGCTGGCGCTGCTGGCGGCGGTGTTGCTGTGGTTGTTCCTGTTCCGTACGCGCGGCGGCTTTGCGCAACAGGTGGGCGGACAGGCGCCTGCGGCCGCGCGGTACGCCGGGTTTTCGTCACGCCGCGCCCTGTGGCTGGCCATGCTGGTTTCGGGCGGAGCGGCCGGGCTGGCCGGGGCGCTTGAAGTGGCTGGCCCGGTGGGCCAGCTGACGCTGGCACTGCCTGCGGGCTATGGCTTTGCCGCCATCATCGTGGCCTTTGTCGGGCGTCTGCACCCGGTGGGCGTGGTGTTTTCCTCGCTGCTGATGAGCATGCTCTACATCGGCGGGGAGCTTGCCCAGTCGCGTCTGGGTTTGCCCAAGTCGATCAGCCTGGTGTTTCAGGGCCTGCTGCTGTTCACGCTGCTGGCTTGCGACACGCTGATTCATTTCCATTGGCGGCGCAGGGGCGGGGCGCGGCCTGCGGCCAGCCGGTCAGAGGTGGAGGATGGCGCATGAACGAGGCGGGGTTATTGCTGGCTTCGGTGTTCAGCGCGGGCACGGTGCTGGCGCTGGCGGGCCTGGGCCTGCTCATCAATGAAAAGGCGGGGGTCATCAACCTCGGGGCCGAAGGCATGATGCTGTGCGCGGCGCTGGCGGGCTATGCCGCTTGCGTCCACACCGGCAGCGAATGGCTGGGTTTTGCCGCGGGCATGGGCGCGGGCGCGGTGCTGGCGGGCGTACTGGGGTGGCTCGTGATCTGGCTCAACACCAACCAGTCGGCCACGGGGCTGGCGCTGTCGCTGCTGGGTGCGGGGCTGTCGGCCTTTGTGGGCGTGCCGTATACCCAGCAGGCGCTGCCGGCGCGCAGCCACTTTGCCATTCCGGTGCTGAGCGAGCTGCCGCTGGTGGGCAAGATGCTGTTTATGCAGCACCCGATGGTGTATGTCAGCGTGGCCTCGGCCTTGTTTCTGGTCTGGTTTTTCTACTGCAGCCGTGCCGGGCTGGTGTTGCGCAGCGTGGGCGAGTCTCCAGTCTCGGCGCATGCGCTGGGCTATCCGGTGCGGCGCATCCGCCTGGCCGCTGTGGTGGCTGGCGGCGCGTTGTGCGGTGTGGCGGGGGCATACCTTTCCCTTGTGTACACGCCGCAATGGGTGGAGGGCATGGTGGCGGGCAAGGGCTGGATCGCTCTGGCGCTCACCACGTTTGCCACCTGGCGGCCGCTGCGTATCTTGCTTGGGGCCTGGCTGTTTGGCGGCGTGACCATGCTGCAGTTCTGGCTGCAAAGCCAGGGGGTGGATATGCCCAGCCAGTTGCTGACCATGCTGCCGTACCTCGTGATCATCGCCGTGCTGATGCTGATTTCGCGCAACCCGGTCTGGATTCGTGTGAACCGGCCCGCGGCGCTCGGTTTGCCATTTCATCCGGGCGGATAATCGGCCCGTTCTTTCCGTTGTTGTGACTTCTTCTTTCTCGATCCAAGGAAACTTTGCCATGAACCCTCAGCAACCCCCCGATCTGCATAAACGCCATTGGCTGCTGGCCGCTGGTGGCGCGCTCGCTGCCGTGACGCTGGCTGCCTGTTCGCCCAGCCCAGCGCCCACATCCTCAGCCAGCGCAGCCCAGCCTGCGGCATCTGGCGCGGCGTCTGCTGCTGCGGCCAAGGGCCCGCTGAAAGTGGCCTTCATGTACGTGGGCCCGGTGGGCGACGGCGGCTGGACGTTCGCGCATGACAACGGCCGCAAGGCCGTGGAAGCCGAATTTGGTGACAAGGTGCAGACCAGCATCGTTGAAAAAGTGCCCGAGGGCCCGGACGCCGAGCGTGTGGTGCGTGACCTGGCCACCCAAGGCAACCATCTGGTGATGGGAACCAGTTTCGGCTTCATGGAGCCCATGCTCAAGGTCGCCAAAGATTTTCCTGATGCCAAGTTTGAGCACGCCACCGGCTACAAGACCGCGCCCAACCTGGCGACCTACGACAGCCGCACCTACGAGGGTGCCTACATGGCGGGTGTGCTGGCCGGGAAGATGACCAAGACCAATACCCTGGGCGTGGTGGCTTCGGTGCCGATTCCCGAGGTGATTCGCAACATCAACAGCTTCACGCTGGGTGCGCAAAGCACCAACCCGGCCATCAAGACCCGCGTGGTGTGGGTCAACAACTGGTTTGACCCGCCCAAGGAAACCGAGGCCGCCACCGCGCTCATCAACGGCGGCGCCGATGTGCTGTTCCAGAACACCGATTCGTCCGCCGTGCTGCAAACCGCCGAAAAAATGGGCAAACGCGGCTTTGGCTGGGATTCGGACATGACCAAATACGGACCCAAGGCGCACATTGCCTCGGCCGTGATCAATTGGGGGCCGTATTACGTCAAGACCGTGCGTGACGTGCTCGATGGCAAGTGGCAGCCCATGCAATCGTGGTGGGGCGTGAAAGAAGGTGCTATCGATCTGGTGGGAGTGGCCAGCGACGTGCCGCAGGACGCCAAGGACAAGCTCGCCAGCGTCAAGGCCGGCCTGAAAAACGGCAGCTTCATCATCTGGAAAGGCCCGATTGCCGACCAGTCCGGCAAGGAAGTGCTGGCCAAGGACAAGGTGGCGGACGATAAGTTCCTGCAGAGCCTCAACTTCTACGTCAAGGGCGTGGAAGGCGCGCTGCCTGGCGCCAAATAAGCGGTACTCTCCAGCCAGATTTTCGGATCTGGCTTCATTTGTTGATGCTGCGCCGTTTCCGGACGATGGCCGGAGAGGGCGCAGGCATTTCCTGGCCCGTACATGACCCTTCCCCGCTATATCCTCACCCTCTCTTGTCCCGACTGCAAGGGACTGGTGCATGCCGTTTCCGGCTTTGTGCTGGCGCATGACGGCAACATGGAAGAAATCGCGCAATTCAGCGACCCCGATTCGGGTCTGTTCTTCATGCGCATCGATTTCACCACGCCGCAGGCAGATTTGCCGGTGCTGCGCGAAAAGCTGGCCGCATTTGCCGCGCCCTACCAGATGCAGACGCAATTGCATATTGCACACGCTCCCGTGCCCGCCATCCTCATGGTCAGCCAGGAGGGGCACTGCCTGAATGACCTGCTGTTTCGCTGGAAAAGCGGATTGCTGGCCATCGATGTGCGCGCAGTGATCAGCAACCACCGCGACTTTTACCAGCTCGCCGCCAGCTACAACGTGCCGTTTCACCACATCGTCACCACAAAAGAGAACCGCGAGAAGTCAGAAAAACGCATCACGGAAATCATCCGCTGCGAAGGGGCGGAACTGGTCGTGCTGGCGCGGTACATGCAGATTCTGAGCGATGGCATGTGCCAGCAGTTTGCCGGCCGGATGATCAACATCCATCACAGCTTCCTGCCCAGTTTCAAGGGCGCGCGGCCCTACTACCAGGCGCACGACCGCGGCGTCAAGCTCATTGGCGCTACGGCGCACTACGTCACATCCGATCTCGACGAAGGCCCGATCATCGAGCAGGACGTGGCCCGCGTGAACCACAGCCGCTCGGTTGAGGATCTCACTGCCATTGGGCGCGACACGGAAAGCCAGGTGCTGGCGCGCGCCGTGAAATGGCACAGCGAGCACCGGGTGCTGCTCAACGGCAGCCGAACCGTCGTCTTCGAATAGGGCCGCAGGCAAAGGCAAACGCGGCAGCGGGCGGGCCCGGTAAAACGAGGCATGTGCCTATGACATACAAGGGATAATCCGCCCATGCGCATTCCTTTCACCAAAATGCAGGGTGCGGGCAACGACTTCGTCGTGCTTGATGAAACGCGCGGCCCGTTCGGTCTGCAGCGCGAACATTACCGCTTTCTGGCCAATCGCCGCTTTGGCGTGGGCGCCGACCAGATCCTGACCGTGGGCCCGGCGCCGGCACCGGATATTGATTTTTCCTATCGCATTCACAACGCCGATGGCGGCGAGGTGGAGCACTGCGGCAACGGCGCGCGCTGTTTCGTGCGTTTCGTGCGTGAACAGGGGTTGACCACCAAGAGCAGCATCCATGTGGCCGTGCAGCGCGGCTTCATCACGCTGCACGAGCGCCCTGACGGCTTGGTGACGGTCGACATGGGGGCGCCGCTGTTTGAGCCAGCAGCCTTGCCTTTTGTCCCTGGCAGCTTGTCACGGCGCCAGCAGGGGGAGGCGCCGTTATGGAGGTTGTCCCCTATGGTCAATGGCCGGCCGCTGGCTGTGGAAGTCGCGCTTGCATGCATGGGCAACCCGCATGCCGTGCTGGTGGTGAATGATGTGGATGCGGCTCCGGTGGCAGCACTGGGCGCAGCGGTGCAGGCCCTTCCGTGTTTTCCGGCAGGTGTTAACGTGAGCTTCGTGCAGGTGGTGGGCCGCAACCATGTCCGTTTGCGCGTGTATGAGCGCGGCGCAGGCGAGACACTTGCCTGTGGCACGGGCGCCTGTGCGGCGGTGGTGTGCGGCATCCGCATGGGATTGCTGGATACAGTGGTGCAGGTCAATGCCCGTGGCGGCATGTTGCATATTGGCTGGTCCGGCGATAATGCCCCGGTGCTCCTGACCGGGCCGGCCGTGACCGTTTACCGGGGCGAAATCGAGTTGCCCAACCCGTTGCCGGCCTTGCCCCAGGAATCTTTCCAGGAATCCCCGCCATGAACGCCAACGACCTTGCGCCCCTGACCGAGCGCGATATTGCCGAATATCTGATTCAGAACCCTGGCTTCTTCCAGCGCCATTCAGACTTGCTTACGTCGATCCAGCTTGGCAGCGCCCACGGCCAGCGTGTGGTCAGCCTGCATGAACGCCAGGCCGAAATGCTGCGTGAAAAAATCAAGGTGCTGGAAAACC
>JAGPIR010000119.1 GCA_018054915.1 Allobrachymonas sp. | reverse complement strand
CCTCTGGGCCTATGTGCAGGCGCATGTGGCATTACCGCTGGCTGCGGGCATCATCCTGGTGATGATGACGTATGTGCTGCACATCAGCTATGGATTTTTTCTGGAAACGCGAACCAAGAAGCAACTGGCCTCCCTGTTCGGACACTATGTACCTGCAGCCCTGGTCAGCGAAATGGTCAAAAGACCTGGCGAATACACCACACAGGCACAGTCGCGTGAACTCACCATCATGTTCTGTGACATCCATGCGTTTACCCGGCTGGCCGAACACATGGACCCTCAGCAGGTACAGGTACTGCTAAACCGGCTGTTCAACCGGATCGCCGAGGTCATTGCGCCCAACCACGGCACCATCGACAAGTACATTGGTGATTGCGTCATGGTGTTCTGGGGGGCACCCTTGCCGGTGGAAGAGCATGCCTGGTTTGCCGTGAAGACAGCAAGCGACATTTCCGCCATGCTGGCGGACTTCAATGCGGAGCAGGAGCGGACAGGCCAGCCCGTTATCCATTTGGGAATGGGCATCAACAGTGGCATGGTCAGTGTGGGCGACATGGGGTCCCGCATCCGCCGCAGCTATACTGTTCTGGGCGACGCAGTCAATCTAGCCGCACGGCTGGAGCCGCTGGCCCAGATGTACGGCGTATCCGTTGTCGTGGGCGAGCGCACCATGGAACTGGCGGCGCAGGTGCAGTGGCAGTGGATTGATTGCATTCGTGTTGCGGGCCGGACGCACGCCATCAATGTGTATGCACCACTGAATGCCGTGGAGCCATTGGCCGGGTTAGATGCGCGGCAGCGGCAGGAAATGGCGTTGTGGCAGCAATTCCGTGATGCTTACGGGCATCACGCGTGGGATGAGGGGCTGCGATTGCTGGAATCCCTGCAGGCGCTGCAACCCGCAAAGAAGCTCTATGCTGTGTATCAGGAACGCCTGCGCGCGTTCCGGCAACAACCGCCGCCACCTGACTGGAACGGCGTTACCAATATGGCTAAATAACCATGCTGCAATATGAAACCCTTGCCGTGACGGCTTTTGCCCAGAATTGCTCCATTCTGTGGTGCGACCAGACCCTGGAAGGCGCGGTGATCGATCCCGGCGGCGACGTGCCGCAAATTCTGGCCGTGGCGGCGCGCCATCGGGTGGTCATCAAGCAGTTGCTCATTACGCACGGCCATGTGGACCATTGCGCCGCTGCCGCAGAACTGGCTGGGCAACTGGATATTCCCATCGTGGGGCCGCACCCGGCCGACCAATTCTGGATCGATGCCTTGCCGCAAGCGGCGGCCAGTTACGGGTTCCCGCCGGCACAGTCCTTTACGACCGATCGCTGGCTGCATGACGGCGACACGGTGCAGGTAGGGCACGAAACGCTGCAGGTGCGGCACTGCCCCGGTCACACGCCGGGCCACGTGGTGTTTTATGCACCATCTATCCAGCGGGCGTTTGTTGGCGACGTATTGTTTGCCGGCTCCGTGGGTCGCACCGATTTTCCACAGGGCGATTACGAACAACTCATGGACAGCATCAGGCAGCGCCTGTGGCCCATGGGCGATGCGACCGTGTTCGTGCCGGGACACGGGCCGGAAAGCAATTTCGGACACGAACGCCGCACCAATCCATTTGTGCGCGGCACCTGATTCCCAGAATTTTTGCCAGGCATTCTCCGCGTGACAGACCAATCTTCCTCATCGCCAACATGGGCGCAATCGATGCGCGTATATCTGGAGCCGGCCAGCCTGCGCATGCTGCTGCTGGGATTTTCGGCCGGTTTGCCATTGCTGCTGGTGCTGGGCACCTTGAGTTTTCGCCTGCGCGAGGCCGGAATCGACCGCGCCACAATCAGTTTTCTGGGCTGGGTGGGGCTGGCGTACGGGTTCAAGTGGGTCTGGGCGCCGCTGGTCGACCGCATGCCCATTCCCCTGTTGACACGCTGGCTGGGCCGCCGCAGAAGCTGGCTGCTGGCGGCGCAGCTGCTCATCATCATCGGTCTGGTGGGCATGGCGCTGCACAACCCGGACCAGGGCGTTGAGCCCCTGGCACGGCTGGCCCTACTGGTAGCCTTTGCTTCGGCGACCCAGGATATTGCGCTGGATGCCTTCCGCATTGAATCGGCTCCGCCTGACAGGCAGGCCGTGCTGGCAGCGAACTACCAGACCGGATACCGGCTGGCCATGATCTGCGCGGGTGCGGGCGTGCTCAGCCTGGCCGCATGGGCCGAGCGCCGCTATGCGCCGGCCGGTTCGGGCTACCACAACCTGGGCTGGCTGGTGGGCTACCTGGGCATGGCCGCCGCGATGCTGGTGGGGGTCGTGACCGTGCTGTGTTCCCGCGAGCCGGTGCAGCACCACGACCAGGATGGACACCATCATCCGGCGGGTGATTCTGTCTACCAGCAGGCTCTGGCAGAGGTGGCCCAAAGGGGCGTAGCCGTGGCCGGAGTGGCAGCGTTCATCGTCTGGGCCTGCACGGTCGTGGCCGCCGTGGCCAGCGCGGCAAAAGCCGCATGGATCGCCCCCCTCAACCTTGCCAGCCAGGGGACTTTCGTCTGGCTGCTGGCAGGGTCGGGTGCCGTATTGACGGTCCTGGCGGTCGTGGGAAAAGGAGGACGCTGGCGCCCAGACGAAAACAGTGCGGGCCTGCGCCTGATGGCGCGCCTGCAAGCCTCGTTCGTGGCGCCGTTTTCCGATTTTTTCACACGCTACCGCTGGCAGGCGCTGCTGATTCTCGGGCTCATCGGCATCTACCGCATCAGCGACGTGGTGATGGGCATCATGGCCAACCCGTTCTATGTGGACATGCAATTCAGCAAGGACCAGGTGGCGCTGGTCAGCGGCGTATTCGGCATCGTCTTTACGCTGCTGGGCACCTTCATCGGCGGGGTGCTGGCGCTGCGGCTGGGTGTGATGCGGGTGCTGATGCTGGGCGCAGTGCTGTCGTCGGCCAGCAACCTGCTGTTTGCCTGGCTCGGCAGTGTGCCGGGTATCGCGCAGGACGTGTGGCACTTCAGCGTGCTGGGTCAGCCTTTCGCTATTGCGCGCGCACTCACGGTCGTCATTGCCGCTGACAACCTCTCGGGCGGCATCGCCTCGGCCGCGTTCATCGCCTATCTGTCGGGGCTGACCAGCATCCGCTATTCGGCCACACAGTACGCGCTGTTTAGCTCCATCATGCTGCTGCTGCCTAAATTCATTGCGGGTTTCTCGGGCACGTTCGTCAATCACTACGGCTACCCGGCGTTCTTCATCGGGACCGCGCTGCTGGGCGTTCCGGTGGTTGCGCTGGTGTGGCTGGCGGGGCGCAAGCTGCACGTCAGCGATGCATAACGGATCCGGCATGCCGTGCACCCTCTGTTTCAATTTCTTCAGAGGACGTTTCTGGCGTGAACTGGCGCGGTGTCAGGCCCAAGGTAAATTTCGTGCCGAATTCAGGATCTGCGGGCCTGTTGCGTGTAGTTGCTCGCCAGCGAGAATGCGGGCATAAACTTGCAGATAGTCTTGTGACATGCGTTCGGCGCTGAAGTGCTGCAAGGCATGTTGATGACAGGCATGGCTATCAAAATTGTTGGCTTGCACGGCATTTGCCAACTCGGCTGAACTGGCAGACAGTACGCCGCATTCTGCAGGCACCAGCTCCGGCAAAGCGCCGTAAGGCGTGGCAAATACGGGGCAGCCAAAGTACAGACTTTCAATAATCGCCAAGCCAAACGGTTCGTGCCAGCGTACCGGAAAGATCAGCCCGCGCGAGGCATTCAGCAAGCCGAATTTTTGTTCGCCCCCCACCATGCCGTGGAAATGAATCTTGCGCGAAAAGGTGAAGCGAAACCCGCGCTTGAACTGAAAGCGGTCGCCGCCCAGCACATCCAGCTCCACCCCAGCCATTTTGGCGACTTTGATCGCGCCGCGCACGTTTTTCACGCTCCAGGCGGCCTTGCCCAAGAAGTGGTAATGGCTGCGGGGGCGTTCAAAATCCACGGGGCCGTAGGCATCCCAATCCAGCCCGTTATAGACGTATTCGGTCGAGCCGTAACGCTGCGCATGGTTTTGCGACAAGAACACCGTGTTGCGCGGCAGGGGTTTGGCTTTGCGGGCGTTGCCGTGTTCCGTGACCAAGTAGGGGCGATCCAGTTCGACATGGGGATTGAACTGGAAGTGGGCTATATCGACATCGGCGGGAATTTGCTCCGCCCAAGGCCGCTCGGGCGCAATGGGCAGCACGCGGCCAAAGTCGCAATGCGAGCCGGCTGGCACCAAATAGCTCACCTGGTGCCCCAGGCGCACCAGGGTTTTGCCCAAATCCCAGATCACGCGCTCGGTGCCGCCGTAGCCGTAAACAGGAATGGGAGAGTTGTTGATCAACAGAACGTGCATGGTAGATAGACGTTGTAGATAAACGTGTGCAAAAGGTTGAAAAATCAGGCGGCAGGCCGCGCAGGCGTGCTGGCACTTGCTGGCCGGGGCGCATCGGCGCGCTCCAGCAAAGCCATGATAAAGGCAGCCAGATAAAAATACATGACAACGGTGCGGCTGCTGGTGACGTGCGTATCGGTCAGGCCAAAGCCCGCAAACAGCACAGGCAGCAACATGCCTGCCGCGCACAGGGCTTGCCGCTCGGCAGCGTCGCCGGTTTGCGGCTGCCGCTTGGCGGCCCGCCAGAAATACAGCAGGCAGTACAGGTGGCAGGCCAGCAGAATCAGCAGGCCGGGAATGCCGCGTTTGGCCGAGGCATCCAGATAATCGTTATGGGGGTGGTTGAATCCGGCCAGCAGCGGGTCTAGCCGGCCTTGTTCAACTTGCTGCAAGCGTTCGGCATCGTAGCCTTTCTGACCCCAGCCGGTCAGGGGGCGCTGGGCAGTCAATGCGCTGGCAAACTGCCACTGTTGCAAGCGCGCGCCCACGGATGTGGCGGCATGGCCTTGCAGGCGGTAGCGGTTGATTTCCTGATGCATGGCTTGCAATCGCGCATGAATCGGGCCGTACTGCGCCATCATGATGCAAGACGCGCCCATGCACAC
>JAGPIR010000118.1 GCA_018054915.1 Allobrachymonas sp. | reverse complement strand
TTTTGTAACTCCTGCGGTAAGGCGCGAAAGCGTTTTTGCAGGGTGCGCAGCGTTTCTTCAGTGGGTTCGGGGTAGGGGTTGGGCAGGGCCAGTGGTTCTGTGCGCCCACACAGCAAGGCCAAATCGGCAGGGCCGATGGCGGTGAACACGCGCGGAAACAGCGCGGGCAGAAAACTTACCAGCCGCTCGGCATCCACTTGTTGCAGGGCGGCGTTCTGGGCACGCAGGTGGTCGTTTTCTTGCTCCAGCGCCGCGCGCTCTGCGGCCAGGCGCTCGGTTTCGTTGGCGTGTTCGTTCTCACGGCGCTGCTGCAATTGCTGGCGTTGGGCACTGTCGTCGGCGGTGGCCAGCCAAGGCAGGATGTGGGTGTGCAGGGTGTCGGGCACATCCCAGGGAGAGGCTGCATCCAAGCCAAAGCGCTGCGCCAGCCATTCCCAGGGCAGTTGCCAGGGGGCTAGTTTTTGTTCGGCGCACCATTGCCGGCCAGGTGCATCAGCGATCCAGAGGGGGGGTGTGGTGTGCATGCCATCACCGCGCAGGCGATCGGCCAGGTCTTCCCAGGCACTGGCCAAGGACGAGGCATCGCCCACACGCAGACGGGTTTCACTCTTGATGGGCAACGCCTTGGGTGGCAGGCCTGGCATGGCTTGCCAGCTGGCCAACTGGCCGCCGTGCAGCAGCAA
Source organism: Allobrachymonas sp. (assembly GCA_018054915.1). Classification (GTDB taxonomy): domain Bacteria; phylum Pseudomonadota; class Gammaproteobacteria; order Burkholderiales; family Burkholderiaceae_C; genus Brachymonas. The sequence continues at coordinate 4,336 of JAGPIR010000118.1, read as the reverse complement.
AATGATTTGGCTAGCGTGGTTTTTTTGCTCTTTATTTAATAGCTGGTTGCGCTCTTTGGGTAAGGCTTTATCGTGCTTTTTGTTGTTTTTTTTATTCATATCAATCGTTGGCTTTGATTTTTTGATCCAGCGCGGCCCATTCGGCGCGGGCTTTGTCCATGGCGTTGTAGAGCTGGCCCAGTTCGGTGTCGTTCATGGGTTTGCCTTCGGGGGTGACTTCGTAGTTTTTGCGGAATGCGCTGGCCTCTTCGCCACTCATGCGCTTTTCTAGGTAGGCGCCCACGTCGCCGACGAGCTTGCCCTGCTCCAGCAGGCTTTTGACGCGCTCAGGGGTGAAGTAGTCGGGGTTGGTAACGGGCAGCAGCCACATACCGTCCAGGCTGCCACGGCTGAGGTTGAATTTTTCCTCCATGCCCAGCGTGGCCACGGCCATGCCTGCAACCACTTTGGTGGCCTGGGATGTTTTTTTGCTGACGGCGGGGTTGAGGTCGAAGTTGCGCAGGGCGTCCATGTACTGGTCGAAGTCGGCAAACTTTTCTGGCTTGATGTCGTCTCTTTCTGAGGCTTGCAAGGCGCGGTCGCCGATGTCTTCTACTTTTTCGTTGGGGCGAAACAGGCTCAATCCCCAGCTGAGTGCGCTGACCCAAGGCGACACCGTGGCCAGAACGGTGGGGATTTTTCCCAAGATGCTGCCAATGGCCGGCGCAACCTTGGTGGCGAAAGAAGAAACTGCGCTGCCAATGCTGCTGACGGCACTGGAAATGGCGCTGCCGACAGAGCTGACGCAGCTGGAAACGAAACTACAGGCGCTAGAAAACAAACCCATGATGTGCACTCCTAAAAAATCAACAGTGAATTAAAAACTTTTGAATTGCGCCAAATGGTCAAGGTGTTCGCGCAGGTCTGCTGCGGCCACGCCACCGCAGTGCTGCCCCCATTCCTGCCGGTTGCTGCTGCGCGCAAAGGTCTCGATCAGCATCTGGCTGGTTTGGGTCAGGAAGTTGCTGGGGCGCAATGGCTTGACGTTTTCTTTATTGGCATGCGGGCGCGGATTGGCATCGAGCAGCAGGGCCATCCACGCATCGGCCAGCGATGCCTGCTGCGCTTGTGCAGCTGGGTGCCAGGTGTTGTGCCATTGTTTGATGCGGGCAAAGGCGGCTTCGGCATGGGCGGGTAAGGCAGTTTCGGCAATCAGCCGCAGCAATTGCTTTTGTGCCTGCCGGGTTTCACGCACGAAACGGGCGAAGGTTTGCGGGTTGTCTGCGTCTGCACTCAACCAGCCCAGGCGGCAGAACTGCGGGTAGTAGCGTGTGCGCTCGCGCCAGAGTTGCTGTGCGCCGCAGCCGTTTAGGTCAAGTGCGGGGTGGTCGTTGTTGTCGGTTTGGGCCAGGTCGTTGCGGATGGCCGCATGGGCCGGGCCATGCCAGCCGCCGCAAAAGACGATGGCCTCGCCCACCTGTAGCTTGGGCAGAAAGTCGCGCTGCTCTTCGTCCATCATCATGGCCTCGCCCATGGTGCGGCGGTCGTCTTCAGCAAACAGGCGGTGGACGATTTTGGTGTGGGTGTTCTTGATAACGTCGGGGATGAGTTTGGCCGGAATTTGGTCGGCAATGATGAGTCCCTCGCCGTATTTGCGCACTTCGGCCAGCATGTCGGCAAAGGCTTCTACTGCCAGGGCACCGGCTTTGTCGCCCGCTTCGGGGCGCGAGAGCAGGCGGTGGGCTTCTTCAATCAGCGTGAGGTGGCGGAAGTTTTTGTCTTGCCCAAAACGGGCGCGAATGGCTTCGTTGATGCCACCCAGCAGCAGGGCCATGAGCAGGGCTTTTTCTTCACCGCTTTGCAGCTCTTCCAGTTCAATGACAGCGTGGCGATTCAGCAGCGCATCGAACGATAGCGATTGGGGCACGTCCAGCACCTGGCCCAGGGTGCCATCGGTGAGGCTGCGCAAGCGCGAGACGAGGGAGCCGCGGTACTTCTCCTCGAACTCCTTGCCCATTTTGTAGGTGGGAATCAGGCGGTCGAGCTGGCCAATCATGTCGGTCATGGTGGGCCAGGCACGGCTGGCGGGGTCGAATGGGTCGCTGCCGGACAAAAATTCGTTGTCGTCCACATCCCAGCCTTTGTCTTCGTAAGCGGCCAAGATGGCGGCTTCGACCATGGCGGGCATGGAGGCTTCCATAGGAAAGATGGCCGCAAAGACGTTTTTCAGAAAACCGGCGTGGCTTTTAATGCGCTGCTCTTTGCGCGTCAAAGCAAAGGGATTGATGCGCAGGCTTTGGTGGTCGTCGCCGTTGGGGCGGTAGTAATCGACATTGGCAAGACTACGGGCCAGTTCGCGGTATTCGGTTTTGGCCGGTTCAATCACCAAAAAGGGCAAGCCCGATTCCAGTAGCAGGTTCAGGCAGGTGTTGGTTTTGCCCGAGCCAGTGACACCGGTGACGAAGACGTGTTTGTTCAAGTCGCGGGCAGCCAGATTGACGTGGTTGTTGGGGTAGCGGCGGCCTCGGTCAATCACTGCGCCCAGCCGCAGCGGGGCCTGGTTTTTTTCTATCTCAGGCAAATCGACAATGAACTCCACGGATCGGCGACGGCGTATGCCTTGCAGCTCGTGCTGGGGCAGGCTGGCGACGATGGCAAGCTCGTCCGCGGTCATCAGGCTGCCCAGGCTGCGGCGTGGGTCGGCGTGCAGGCTGCGAAACAGCAGTTCGTCGGGTGCTGGGCTGCTTGCCAGCAGGGGCAAACGCAGCATTTGGCTAGCGGTACCGGCTTGTGTGGGTGGCAGGTCATGTACTTGCAGCGGTGCCAGCGTGGTTTCGTTGCCCTGAAAAGTGGCGCGTACGGTGTGTTTGAGGCGCTGGTACAGCGAGGCGTTGTCAGCGGCCAGATAGACCGCACTGTGAAACAGCCCTTTGGTCAGGCCTTTTTGCAGGCGGGCGATGAGCTGCTTGTCCAGGTAGTCCACCAGATGCTGAATGCGTTTGTCGGTAAATTCTTTGGAGATGTTGAGCGAGTGCCCGGTGGTGTCGGACTGGCTGCGGCCATCGTTGGTGGAGCGGGTCAGCGAAAGACCTTCGGTGCGGGTGTCGCTGGTGTTGGAACCTGCGGTTTTGGAGTTTGATGTGCCGGTAGTGCTTGATTCCGAAGTCCCCCAGTTTTTGCCTTGCGATGTGCCAGAGGAGGAGCTGCCGGATGAGGAGCCGGAGTTTTTGCCTTCAGAACCGCCGGTGCTTTTTCCGCGCGTATCGCTGGTGTTGTCGCCTTTGGTGACGCTGTAGTTGTCGCCCGTGGTCTTGGAAGTGCCGCTGTTGCTGCTGCGCGAGGTGCTGGTGCCAGTGGAGGTGCCCGTTTGGCGGCTGCTGTTGTCGCCCAGCTGCACATTGGTGTTGATATCCAGGGCCAGTTGTGAGGAAAGGGCGTAGGCCGTGTCAAGCTGCTGATAAATCTGCTGCTGCGACAGCGGCTGGCTGACGATGGCCAGTTGCCAAACGTCGGTTTTGCTGCTGCCCGATTGCATGGCCCGCACCAAGCGATCAATGTCTTGAAAGTTTTGCTCGTTCTGGCTGCCTTGCTGTTCTTGCTCTTGCGCGGTGGGTGTGCCCAGCAGTACCCCCAGCCGGGTTGATTGACTGAGGCGCTGCAGCAGTGCTTGTCGCTCAGGGGCCAATATTTCTGCACCAAAGTTGATGCCTGGCAGTTGCCCTTCCAGGGCACCGCGCAGGTTTTTCATGGCTTCGTGCAGATGAACGTCGTCATCAGCCACCACGCCAAAGTACAGGTGAACGCCGTTGGGGCCACCATCCAGCAGGTAGAGCAAGCGCACGGGCTGGCTGGCATCCAGCGTGGCATACACATTGGCCAGTGCTTGCCGGTAGGCCTGGTGGCCTTCTTCATTGATCTCATCCAAACGTATGAGGCGCACGGCGGGCATTTCTGCCCCCCGCTGCTCAGCAGGAAGAGCGGCGCTCCAATGCAGGCTCAAAGGCTGGATCAGTTGTTGGCTCCATTCGGTGCGTTGGAGTGAAGCAAGGGTGTCAGGCGAGGGCTTGGGCATGTGGTCTAGGTTGGTTGGGATGACAGGTATTGAGGCAATGTGACACTAGGGTTTTCATCAGGAGCGAATTGACGTGCTACATCCGCCACGCATGCAGGGCTTGCTCCAACCCCCTCACCAGCTCCTCATGCCACGCTTGCGGCTGCACGATCCGCACATGCGGCAGCCAATACCGCACTACGGGCAGTAGCTGGTTAATGTGGTTGATCTGGGTGGTGACCAGCAAAGAGCCGTCGCTGTCTTGGCGGTGTTGCTGTTGGGGCAGCAGCTGGCGGCGGGCGAAGT
>JAGPIR010000117.1 GCA_018054915.1 Allobrachymonas sp. | reverse complement strand
CAGCCAGCTTGGCCACGCGCTCTTGCAGCTTCTCGCGGTCATAGTCGGAGGTGGCTTCCTCGATCTGCACACGGATCTGCTTGACACGTGCCTGGATGTCGTCGGCCTTGCCAGCGCCATCGATCAGAGTGGTGTTTTCCTTGCTGACTTCCACGCGGTTGGCCTGGCCCAGGTCGGCCAGGGTTGCCTTTTCAAGCGTCAGGCCGATTTCTTCGGCAATCACCTTGCCGCCGGTCAGCACGGCGATGTCTTCGAGCATGGCCTTGCGGCGGTCGCCAAAGCCCGGAGCCTTCACGGCCACCACCTTCAGGATGCCGCGGATGGTGTTGACCACCAAAGTGGCCAGCGCTTCGCCGTCCACGTCTTCGGCAATCACCAGCAACGGGCGGCTGGCCTTGGCCACCTGCTCCAGCACGGGCAGCAGTTCGCGGATATTGCTGATCTTCTTGTCGTACAGCAGGATGAAGGGGTTTTCAAGCAGAGCGATCTGCTTTTCGGGGTTATTGATGAAGTAGGGCGACAGGTAACCACGGTCGAACTGCATGCCCTCGACTACGTCGAGTTCGTTGTCCAGGCTCTTGCCGTCTTCAACGGTAATCACGCCTTCCTTGCCGACCTTATCCATGGCGTCGGCAATGATCTTGCCGATGGATTCATCGGAGTTGGCGGAAATGGAGCCCACCTGGGCGATTTCCTTGGAAGTGGTGGTGGGCTTGCTGGCCTTTTGCAGTTGCTCGACCAAGGCATGCACGGCCTTGTCGATACCGCGCTTCAGATCCATGGGATTCATGCCGGAAGTCACGTACTTCATGCCTTCGCGCACGATGGCCTGGGCCAGCACGGTGGCGGTAGTGGTGCCGTCGCCAGCGTTGTCAGAGGTTTTGGAGGCGACTTCCTTGACCATCTGCGCACCCATGTTCATGAGCCTGTCCTTCAGCTCAATCTCCTTGGCCACGGACACGCCGTCCTTGGTCACAGTGGGGGCGCCAAAAGAACGCTCCAGCACCACGTTGCGGCCTTTGGGACCCAGGGTGGTTTTGACCGCATTGGCCAGAATATTCACGCCTTCGACCATGCGGGCGCGTGCCTCGTAACCAAAAACTACGTCTTTAGCTGCCATTTGATATTTCTCCAGTACTCAGTACAAATTCACATGTGTGCCACGAACGGGCGGTGCCCGACGAGCGAAAAAAGAACTGCATGATGGGGACAATGCAGAGGCTCTGATACGACCAGTCCTGCCGCCAGAACCCATGCTTGCCGCATGCAGTTCCGGTGCCCTGCATTGCGCCGGCTGCAATTACTGTTCGATCACGGCGAACAGATCGTCTTCCTTCATGACCAGCATTTCTTCGCCATCGACCTTGACGGCCTGGCCGCTGTACTTGCCAAACAGCACGCGGTCGCCCGCTTTCACATGCATGGCAATCATCTTGCCGTCCTCGACACGTCCGGGGCCAACGGCGAGCACTTCACCCTGGTCGGGCTTTTCCGCAGCATTTTCGGGAATGACGATACCGGAAGCGGTTTTGGTTTCGTTTTCCAGGCGCTTGACGATCACGCGATCGGCGAGTGGGCGCAGCTTCATGAACATGACTCCTTGCTTGTATCAACAATGAAAAACCGGAGATACGCGCTTCTGCGCGGGCAAAAAACACCCCCTGAAATACAAGGGGGCATCCTCCGGAAACACAACAGCACAGGCAGGGCAGAACAACCATAGTCGATCACTGTTAGCACTCCCGCCTGATGAGTGCCAATATTAAGGCATTTCCTTGTCTTTCAAGACATGAGGGGTTTGTTTTTTCCCTTCCAGCAAAGGGAATTGCGAAGCCAGGGCCAGAAAACTCGCCAGCCATTTCAGCCACAACGGCTGATTGCCGGACACGCTCCAGACAAAACAGACTGCGCGCCCAGCGTCTGCCAGTTAAAACCTGGGTCAAGCAAACGGCTACTTTTATCTATCCGGCAACAACTTCGGCATGGCTCAGGCAGCGAAGGATGTCCGAAACGCCCCGCTTGAGCAAGAGGTGGAATCAGGACGAAAAAACGGTTCTGGCACCATCAAACCGGGAGAAATAATAGTCCTTGTCCAGACTCTCTGTACTGACCACCTTGCCACTGGACGGTGCATGAACGAACTGCCGACCGCCAATATAGATACCCATATGCGAAAACGCCACATCCATGGTATTGAAAAATACCAGATCCCCCCGCTGCAACCGTCCTGCATCAATGGGACGGCTCGCCTGCGCCCATTGCAGGGTGCTGCGGGGCAGCATTTCACTGGAAACGCCGCTGAACACATACTGCACCAGCCCGCTGCAATCAAAACCGGCATCAAGCGTATTGCCGCCAAATCGATACGGCGCATTGATGGCCAAAATGGCGCGCGCCACGGCCGCTTCGCGCTGGCGTACATCCAGCAGTAACGGGCGAACAGCAGCCACATCGGGCACGCTGCCCCGTCGTGTACCACGGATTCCCGATCGAACGCTGGTGCGGGCCGGCGCCGCTCCGCACCCTGTCAGCAACAAGGCAACAATCCCCAGACCTGAACCCAACAACCATTGGCGACGCGGCAAGGATGGCGGGTTGGTGTCATTGTGCAAAGTCAACTGACAAGTCTTCATCCCAACCCCTTGAAATGGATAGAAATTGTTGTAGCACAATTCGCATGTGTCGCCAAGTAGCATTCCTCCTGAATTCATATTCAGTATTCAAAATACACCGTAACGTTGCCACCAACGGGATACGCGCAACGAACTTCTGATAACAAGACGCACTCCAAACGCCGAGAAAATTCATGAGAAACATCAAAATCGCCCTCTGGGGATTTCTGCTGCTCACAACCGGCCTGTGGCTGCTGGCCGACACGCTGTGGCCGCAGCCGTTGAGCTATTTCGCCTTCCGGGGCGTGTTCGTACAGTACAGCGGCGTCATCGCCATTGGCGCCATGAGCATCTGCATGCTGCTGTCCGTGCGCCCCGTATGGCTGGAACGCACACTCAACGGGCTGGACAAGATGTATCGCCTGCACAAATGGTTGGGCATCGTGGCCCTGGTCAGCAGCCTGCTGCACTGGTGGTGGGCCAAGGGCAGCAAATGGATGGTGGGCTGGGGCTGGCTCGAACGTCCGGCTCGTGGCGGCCCACCCGGCAATGCCACGCAAATAGCCAGCACCCTGGAAACATGGCTGCGCAGCCAGCGCGGGTTTGCTGAAGAGTTGGGAGAAAAGGCTTTTTACATCGCCCTGATCCTGCTGGTGTTGGCATTGGTCAAATACTTTCCCTACCGCTTGTTCATCAAGACGCACAAATGGCTGGCGTTAGCCTATCTGGCATTGGTTTATCACACGGTCGTCCTGACCAAAATGGCGTATTGGAGCCAACCCATTGGCTGGGTTTTGGCCCTCATGCTGCTCGCCGGCACGGTGTCTTCGCTGCTGGTGCTGTTCAAGCGCGTGGGCAAAAACCGACAGGTGAGTGGCACCGTCGCGCAGGTCGCCTACATTCCCGAGCTGAAGGTGACCCGCACCGACATCCGGCTCACCCCCGGCTGGAAGGGGCACCGCTCCGGGCAGTTTGCCTTTGTTTCGGCCTTTTCGGACGAGCGCGCCCACCCCTACACCCTGTCCTCGGCGTGGGATCCGAAAAACCCCATGGTGCAGTTCATCACCAAGGCACTGGGAGACCATACGTCCACCTTGCACGAACGCCTTAAGCCCGGCATGCCGGTCACGGTCGAAGGCCCATACGGCTGCTTCACCTTCGACGACACGCCGCCCCGCCAGATCTGGGTGGGAGGCGGCATCGGCATCACGCCCTTCATTGCCCGCCTGAAGGAAATTGCCCAACGGGGCGAGCAGGCGCCCAAGGTGGATCTGTTTCACTGCACCACCGACTATGACCCGCCCACCATGGCCCTGCTGCAAGCCGACGCTGATGCCGCCGGCATCCGGTTGCACGTGCTGCACACTCGGAATGATGGCCGCCTGAACGGCAAAAACATTCGCACGGCTGTACCAGAATGGAAGAATGCCAGCATCTGGTTCTGCGGTCCGGCAGATTTTGCACAAGCCTTGCGCAGCGACTTTAACCGGCACGGCTTTCCCATGCAGCATTTCCACCAGGAACTGTTCGCCATGCGCTAGGGCAAGCAACCAATCCGCACGCAAGCACTGCACTGGCAACGAACGGTGACCACCCCGGCCCTTTTTGCCTCGCCGCAACACCACTCCTGCCTGCCATGAAGAATCCTGAACAAGGGCTTGCGCATGCGCCGGTAAAATGCCCGTCATGTTTGTCCATCTGCGTCTGCATTCTGAATTTTCCGTCGTTGACAGCACCCTGCGTATCGACGAGGCCGTAACTGCAGCCGCCCAAGACGGGCAGCCTGCGCTGGCTTTGACCGATCTCAACAACCTGTTTGGTGCCGTCAAGTTCTACCGGGCGGCAATCAAGGCCGGCGTGCAGCCGATCTTGGGCGCAGAAGTGCTGATCGAAGACCTTTTGCCCTCAGTCAAGGATAGGCCCCTGCCGCGCGTGCTGCTACTGGCGCAGAACCAGCAGGGTTATCTCAACCTGTGCGAACTGCTAACCCGCGGCTGGCTGGCCGTTGGCAACAAGGAGCAGGCCACATTGCAATGGGCCTGGCTGCAAGAATTGGGCGACGGTCTGATCATGCTTTCGGGCGCGCTGGCCGGTCCGCTGGGGCCCTCCCTTTTGGGGGCCGACCTGGCGCAGGCGCATGATGTGGCGTTGCAATGCGCCGCCACCTTCCCCAACCGGTTCTACATTGAGCTTCAGCGTGCGGGCCGCAGCAACGACGAGCCTTACGTTGCTGCCGCCATGATGCTGGCGCAACGCATGCAATTGCCCGTGGTGGCCACGCACCCCATGCAGTTTCTGGCAGCCGACGGCTTTGAAGCCCACGAGGCACGCATTTGCATCGCCGAAGGCGAAATTCTGGGCAACCAGCGCCGGGTGCGCCGCTTCACGCACCAGCAGTATTTCCACAGCACCAAGCAGATGCAGGAGCT
>JAGPIR010000116.1 GCA_018054915.1 Allobrachymonas sp. | reverse complement strand
TTGCTTGGGTACGGCGTATTCGCGCTTGTACTGGTGGGGCGCTATGTCAAAGCAGGCCAGGAAATCAGCCGTGAACAGTTTTTCGTCGGCATCCTCACTGCTGGCACCTTTCCATTTATGGGCAAAGGCCGCAAGGCGGGTGCGCAGTTCGTTGGTGGTGAGTCGCACGGGCGCAGGTTTTTGGAGGGCCATGTCTGAAACAGGAATAAACGGCAAGCCTCACATGGTAAGCCCGATGCAGCAGCCCCCGGCCATAGCGCAACAAAAACGCACGGACAGGGCGCGGACAGATGGTGCGGCCTGGCCTGCACCCGTCTTGCAGGTGGCTGGCTGATAATGGCCGAACGTTTTTGCCCACTTTTTCTGTAAGCGGTTCCATTGAATGAGCACCCCCCTGCACCTTTCCCCTCGCACCGATGACGGGCTGCCCTGCCCCCTGTGCGCCGGCGTAGCCAACCGCGTGGTATGGCATTGCGCGGCCTGGCGCGTGGTGCATGCCGATTCATGCGCCGAGGAGGACTTTCCCGCTTTTTACCGCCTGGTCAGCAACGCCCACCACGAAGAATGGACCGATCTGCCAGAGCCGCTGCGGCAGGAAGGCATGGCCATACTGGCCTGCATCGAGACCGTGCTGCGCCAATATCTGCGCCCCCGGAAAATCAATCTCGCATCCTTGGGCAACGTGGTGCCGCATCTGCATTGGCACATCATTGCGCGGTTTGACTGGGACAGCCACTTCCCCGATCCGGTATGGGCAGCGCCCCGGCGCGCACCCGATGCACAAAAATTGGCCGCGTTGCGCGCCCGGCTGCCAGAGGTTGAGACCGCCCTGATTCAGGCTCTGCAACCCTGGAAGGATGTGGACTGAACACTGCAGGCCCCGCTGCACACCGCCAAGCGGCCTGGCGTGGCGGGTGTTGCTGCAGTTACAACACCGACAGCATTTCCAGCGCCTGCATGTAAGGGGCAGAGCACATCAGCTCATCCCACGCAACGGCAGGCGCGGCGGGCAGCAGGGCACGGCGGCGTTGCTCGCTGGCCTCTTGCGGCTGCCAACGGCCTTTCACGGCGGCTTCGCTCAGTTCATCGAGCAGTTCATCGAGCGCACGGCCGCCATCCAGGCTTTGGTTGCACACCAGCGCCAGATCGCAGCCCGCCGCCAGTGCCGCCAGCGCCGCCTCGCTCAGGGACAGGGGCTGGCCCTGCACCTGGCGCGCGCCCTGCATGCTCAGGTCATCGCTGATGATGGCGCCGGCAAACCCCAGCTGCCCGCGCAATATGTCTTGCAGCCAGCGCGTGCTGAAGCCGGCAGGGCGCTCGTCCACCTTGCTGTAGATGACGTGTGCAGGCATGACGGCCGCCAGGGTGGACGCCAGCCACTGGTACGGCAGCGCATCGTTGCGCAGAATGGCACGCAGGCTGCGCCGGTCCACGGGGATGTCGACGTGCGAATCGGCCCGCACATGCCCGTGCCCCGGAAAGTGTTTGCCGCAATGCGCCATGCCGGCTTGCAGCAGGCCGTGCATCAGGCTCTTGGCCAACAGGGTGGTCACGCGCGCGTCGCTGTCAAAGGCGCGGTCTCCAATCACGCTGCTGCTGCCGTAATCCAGATCGAGCACGGGCGCGAAGCTCATGTCCACCCCGCAGGCGCGCAACTCTGCCGCCAGCACGTAGCCGCAGGCTGTGGCCGCCTGCAGCGCCTGCATGGCACGTTCGCCTTCGTGGCCCTTGCGCTCGGGTTTGCGCCAATGCTGCCCCAGCGCGCGCATGGGCGGCAGATGGGTGAAACCATCGGTGCGAAAACGCTGCACGCGCCCGCCCTCATGGTCCACGGTGATCAGCAGGTCGGGCCGGATCGCCTTGATCGATGCGCTCAGGGCGCTGATCTGCCCGCGGCTTTGCCAGTTGCGGCCAAAGTAGATAACCCCCCCCACCAAAGGCGATTGGAGACGGCGGCGATCGTCCGCCGACAGCGAGGTGCCAGCAACATCAATCAGCAGCGGGGCGTGGTACATGTTTTTGCTTTCTAGGGTACGAATAACGCGCGCAAGCGCCAAGGCTGCTGGCCGCGCAGGAGCCTGCGCACAATCGGCTGAGTCTTTGGGGCGATAGGTTCCAATGGCATGATGCTTTTCTGCAAACCAGCACCCGGCATGGGTTTTCCCACGCGAAGCCAGACGGCCGACGCTGAAAACACAGACAATGCATTGTGACATTTCAGCGCGGTTTTTCCGCAGACCCCTGGCACAACACGCCACGATCCAGCGCCCGCCGGCCTTGAAGCGTGCATTCTGATCCCCAAATTTGACTGTATGAACCAAACGACCGCACCCGCAATGACCTCCGCCAATCCCTTGCTCGATTTTTCGGGATTGCCGCGCTTTGACGCCATCCGCCCTGAACAGGTGCAGCCCGCCATCACGCAGCTGCTGCAACAGGCGCAGGCTGCGCTGGATGAAACCACACAACCGGATTTTCCGGCCGACTGGCAACGGCTTTCGGCCACGCTTGATGTGGCGACCGAACAGCTGGGCCGCGCCTGGGGCGCCGTAGGCCACCTCAAAAGCGTCTGCGACACCCCCGAATTGCGCGCAGCCTTTAACGCCATGCTGCCGGCGGTTACGGAATTTTTCACCGCCCTGGGCGCCAACGAGCAGTTGTATGCCAAATACAAGGCGATTGACCCCTCCACACTCGACACCGAGCAAAAGCAGGCGCTCAAGAATGCGCTGCGCGGCTTTGTGCTCAGCGGCGCCGAGTTGCAAGGCGCAGCAAAGGAACGCTTTGCCCGGATTCAGGAGCGCCAGGCCGAGTTGACGCAGAAATTCAGCGAAAACGCGCTCGACGCCACCGACCGGTGGACTTATTACGCCACATTGCCCGAACTGGACGGCCTGCCGCAGGATGTGATCGATGCGGCCCGCGCCGCCGCCCAGGCCGACGCCAAGGATGGCTACAAACTCACCCTCAAGATTCCGAGCTACCTGCCGGTGATGCAGTTCGCCCACAGCAGCGCCCTGCGCCAAAAACTCTACCGCGCCTACAGCACCCGCGCCAGCAACCAGGCCGAAGGCGATGCGGTGCAGTACGACAACAGCTCCATCATGGCGGAGATATTGGCCCTGCGGCAGGAAGAAGCCCGCCTGCTGGGCTACCACAGCTTTGCCCAGGTATCGCTGGTGCCCAAGATGGCCGACAGCCCCGCGCAGGTGCTGGCCTTTCTGCGTGATCTGGCCGCCAAGGCGCGTCCGTTTGCCGAACAGGACGTGCAGGATATGCGCGCATTTGCCCGCGAGCACCTCCAGTTGCCCGATCCCCAGCCCTGGGACTGGCCCTACATCAGCGAAAAACTGAAGGAAGCGCGATACGCATTCAGTGAGCAGGAAGTCAAGCAATATTTCCCCGCGCCGCGCGTGCTGGCGGGCCTTTTCAAGATTGTGGAAACGCTGTTCGATGTGCAGATCCGGCGCGACGAGGCGCCGGTGTGGCATCCGGCGGTGGAGTTTTACCGGCTGGAACGCAACGGCGCGCTGGTCGGCCAGTTCTACCTCGACCCGCCCGCGCGCAACGGCAAGCGCGGCGGCGCATGGATGGACGATGTGCGCAGCCGCTGGATGCGGCCCGACACCCGGCAACTGCAGACCCCCGTGGCCCATCTGGTCTGCAATTTTGCCGAAGGCGTGGCGGGCAAGCCGCCGCTGCTCACCCACGATGACGTGGTCACGCTGTTTCATGAATTCGGGCACGGCCTGCACCACATGCTCACGCAGGTGAACGAGCACAGTGTCTCGGGCATCAGCGGGGTGGAGTGGGACGCGGTGGAGTTGCCGAGCCAGTTCATGGAAAACTTCTGCTGGGAGTGGAAGGTGCTGCAGGACATGACTGCGCATGTCGATAGCGGCGAGCCCTTGCCGCGCGCGCTCTTCGACAAGATGCTGGCGGCGAAGAACTTTCAGAGCGGCATGCAGACGCTGCGCCAGGTTGAATTTGCCCTGTTCGACATGCTGCTGCACCATCAGGATGTGGCGCCAGCCGACGTCATGCCGCTGTTGCAGCAGGTGCGCGAGGAAGTGGCCGTCATCCATCCGCCAGCCTGGAGCCGCACGCCGCACACCTTCAGCCACATATTCGCCGGGGGCTATGCGGCCGGTTATTACAGCTACAAATGGGCAGAAGTATTGAGCGCCGATGCCTATGCCGCATTTGAAGAAAGCGCCTCGCCCGACGGCGCACCGAATGTGGAAACCGGCCAGCGCTATCGCCGGGAAATCCTCGAAGCCGGCGGCAGCCGCCCGGCCATGGAATCTTTCAAGGCGTTTCGCGGACGCGAGCCCACGGTCGACGCCCTGCTGCGGCACTCCGGCATGGCGTGCACCTGAACGTCCGCGCATCTTGCCGTGCCATACAAGGACGCCTAAGGGCGTCCTTTTTTCTGTCTCTCACAAAAATCGATACCCGTTCGGGAATGCCCTATGGACAAAATGGTTTTTGTCATATTCAATAGTATGTAAGTGTTTTCGCATGGGACGCCGCATCAAACCGGTTTCGATGTCAGAAGACGCTCCGTAAAAAAGCACAGGAGACAACGGGACATGAATACAACGCATGGGCGGCAGACAGCCGGCGAGGTTCTGGTTCGGAGGCGCCAGGTTCTGCAGGGCCTGGGGGCGCTGCCCATGGCGGCGGGACTCGCAGCCCTTTCAGCTGCGGCGCCAGTGCACGCGCAAAAGGTCGCCACCCAAGCGCGCATCGTGATTCTGGGAAGCGGATTGGGCGGTATCGCCCTGGCCAACCGTTTGCGCGCCATGCTCGATGGCGCCTCCATCACTATCGTGGATGCCAAGGAAGAGCACAATTACCAGCCTGGTTTTACGCTGGTTGCCACGGGCATTTGGCCTGTGGAGAAAGTGCGCGACCGCAACACCGATTTTCTTCCTCACGGGGTGGACTGGGTGAAAGAAATGGCGGTGGCGATTGATCCGGTTGCACGGTCCGTCACCACGGCCTCTGGCCGCAAGCTTCCCTACGATTTTCTGGTGGTCGCCACCGGCCTGCACCTGGATTAC
>JAGPIR010000115.1 GCA_018054915.1 Allobrachymonas sp. | reverse complement strand
TTGAGGTTCGACCATGTGTACAGAATACCGATACTGAAGTTGGACAACACTCCGAACAGCAGGACGCGCCAGCCCTTGCTCTTTTTCTCAGCGTCAGTCATGGTATCCGCTGGAATAGTTCCCGTTAGATTCGCCATCGTATTTTTCCTCTGTTGGCGCAACTGCAGCTATCTGCCTTGCCACGCATCCTGATTCCCATATAAGCGCCCGAACCGTTATTGCAAAAATTGCACGCATCTTCAGTGGTGCAAGCAATACACATATCCTCACCGGGGACGCTGGCACGGTTTGGCTATGTGCATCTTGGCCCGCAAGGGCTCACCTGCACCTCATCTAACACAGCAATTTACAATTCTATACTTCAAACCCTGACGTGTGAAGCGATGGTTACACTTTTGTCGGGATTTGACCCTCCTATCCCCCGTTGCCCAGGTTGGCCCTAAAGCACACATCCATACCGCCAGCGGTATTGCCTCTCTAGGGCGGCCCGCTACAATTGACACCATTCCTATGCCGCGCGACATGCTTTTGGCGCAATTGCAGTCCGGTTTCGAACCCTTTGGCGACTGTTTGTGCAGCGCAACACCGGCGGCCGGGTTTTCATCGTTCCTGCGTGCTAGGCGCAACACCATGGCCAAAATTTTCTGCATTGCCAACCAAAAAGGCGGCGTTGGCAAAACCACCACCAGCGTGAACCTGGCAGCCGGACTGGCGGCCTTGGGGCAGCGCGTGCTGCTGGTGGATATGGATCCGCAAGGCAACGCAACGATGGGCTCGAACGTGGACAAGCGCCAGCTCGCCCACAGTGTGTACGACGTGCTGCTGGAGGAAGCCAGTGTGCCCGAGGCACGCATTGCGAGTGATACATGCGGATACCACGTGCTGGGAGCCAACCGCGAACTGGCCGGTGCAGAGGTGGAGCTGGTCAACCAGGAACGGCGCGAAATCCGTCTGAAAGCGGCCCTCGCCTCTGTGGATCCCGACTACGACTTCATTCTGATTGATTGCCCGCCAGCCCTGAGCCTGCTTACACTCAACGGTTTGTGTGCCGCGCACGGCGTGATCGTTCCGATGCAATGCGAATACTTTGCCCTGGAAGGACTGACCGACCTGGTCAACACCATCCGCCAGGTGCACGCCAACCTCAACCCGCAGCTCCAGGTGATTGGTTTGCTGCGGGTGATGTTTGACCCGCGCATCACATTGCAGCAGCAAGTGAGCGAACAACTGAAGAATCATTTTGGCGACAAGGTGTTCAACACCGTGATTCCGCGCAACGTGCGTCTGGCCGAAGCGCCCAGCTACTCGCTGCCTGGTGTGGTGTTTGATCCCTCTGCGCGCGGCAGCAAGGCGTTTGTCGAATTTGCACAGGAAATGGTCGAGCGCGTGAAAACGCTTTGACCTGAATGACCGGTATGGGTGGCTTCATGCTTTCGGCACGTGCTGCGCTTGCAGCATGCCTTGGCCGCACCCGCACGCCCCGCCTCGACGGAACGACCCGATACCCGGGGATGTTCCCCGCCGCCACGGCGGTAAACTCTGTACGTTGCACGCGCAGGTACTGCGGGGACGGGCCAACGGCCATTTTCCGGCCCGCAGCACATACAGACCGGCGAGGCAAAAACATCGACATGACCGTTATCTGACAAGGAATCGCGCGTATGGCAACCAAGAAAAAAGGCCTCGGACGCGGGCTGGAAGCCCTGTTGGGTCCGAGCGCCACACAGGCGGGCGGCAACGCATCTCTGGATGCCACACCTTCGGAGCTGCCGCTGTCGCAGATGGTGCCTGGCATGTACCAGCCCCGCACACGCATGGACGAAGGAGCACTTTACGAACTGGCCGAAAGCATCAAAGCACAGGGCATCATGCAGCCGATCCTCGTGCGCAAGCTGACGGATGGCCCCAACGCCGGGAAATACGAGATCATTGCCGGCGAACGGCGGTTCAGAGCTGCACACCTGGCCGGCCTGCAAGCGGCGCCCGTGCTGGTACGCGCAGTGGACAACCATGCCGCAGCCGCCATGGCGTTGATCGAAAACATGCAGCGCGAAGACCTCAATCCGCTGGAAGAGGCCCAGGGTTTGCAACGCCTGATCCGCGAATTTGGTCTGACACACGAGCAGGCCGCCCAGGCCGTCGGCCGCAGCCGCAGCGCCACCAGCAATTTGTTGCGCTTGCTCAACCTGGCCGACCCGGTGCAAACCATGCTGCTGGCCGGCGACGTCGAGATGGGGCATGCCCGGGCGCTGCTGGCACTGGATCGTGCCACTCAGATCACGGCCGCCACTCAGATCAGCAGCAAGAAGCTTTCGGTGCGCGAAGCCGAAAGCCTGGTAAAACGGCTGGGTGCCGATTTTCAGCTGACCGCGCAAAAACCCCGGCCTGCCAAGACAGCCGATGTCCGCAGCGTGGAGGAAGAGCTTTCCGACCTGCTCATGGCGCAGGTGGAGGTGCGCATCAAAAAGCGCGTGAAGCGCCACGGCAAGGTGGAAGAAACGGGCGAACTGGCGATCCAGTTTGGGTCAATAGATGCCCTCAACGGCTTGATCGCGCGTTTGCGTCAATGAGGCACGCCCCGGCGCTCATTTTGCAGACCGCATGCAACGACAGACCCTAAAATGCCGTACCCAACAGCCTGCTGCACTTGGCCATGACACGCACTGCGGCCCTGCCGCCCCCCCCTACCGCCCAAACATTCCGGCGCATCTCACCGATGGGCATTGCCGCGGGCATTTCGCTGGTGCTGCATCTGGGCCTTCTGGCCGTGCATGTTGCCGAACCGGAGAGCGCAAGCCGCATTTTCGAGGAAACCCCGCTGGAAGTCATTCTGGTCAACGCCCGCTCCGACGAAGCGCCCGATCAGCCGCAAGCATTCGCCCAATACAACCTGGCAGGCGGCGGCGATCTTGACCGGCCTGGCGTGCGGGCCACCTCGCCCCTGCCGCCCGAACCATACGGTCAGTTTGGCACAGAGCTTGGCCCTGTACCCACTGACGGCCAGGACGATGGCTCCGCAGGCGGCAGCAGCACCGGCAATGCGCCGTCTTTTCAGCAGCTTGACGCCCTGCAGCGCGAACAAATGGACTTGCTGGTGCAAGTGAAGCAACAAATTGCCGATCTGGCGGCAATTGCCCCTCATCTGCCGGCATCTTCGGCACAGGCCCAGGCGCTGCAGAAAAAACGCCAGTTGCTGCTGAACATCGTCGGCGAAATCGAGCGGCGCATCCAGCATGAAAATTCGCGCCCGCGCCGCCGCTACTTCGGCCCTTCAACCCTCGCGGGACCGCAAGCGTTGTATTACGACAGCCTCAAGCAGAAAATCGAGGAAAAAGGCACAAGCAATTTCCCCACCCACAATGGTGTCAAACTTTATGGCGAGCTGACCCTGCGCATGGTCATCAACCACGATGGCCGCGTGCTTGAAACGCAGATCATGAAGTCTTCTGGCAACCGCATGCTCGATCGGCGCGCCGAAGCCATTGCCGTCACGGCGGGACCCTTCGGCCCTTTCAATCAAACGCTGCGCCAATACACCGATGAGCTTGCGGTTGTTTCACGCTTCGTCTTTGCGCGCAACAATACGCTGGAAACCCAGGCCCGTTCCTATCGGGATCTGGCTAGCCCGGCGGCTACGCCGTCCACGCAATGAGACCCTGCCTGACATGCCCCCCTGCCCGCAACCTCTACAACCACGGCTGCGGCATGACTTTTTTCCTTCTGTCCTTTCATGACTGACGTTTCTGTTACCCGCTACGCCGTCATCGGTCATCCGGTGGCCCACAGCCGTTCCCCGTGGATACACGCCCGCTTTGCCGAGCAAACCGGTCAGGCGATCGCATATGAAGCCATCGATTGCCCGCCAGACGGGTTTGCCACCACCCTGCAACGCCTGCAAAAAGCCCGCTACGGCGGCTGCAACGTCACCGTACCGTTCAAGCACGCAGCTTTCGCCGCTGCGTCCAGCCACACACCGCGTGCCGTGTTGGCCCAAGCGGCCAACACCCTGATGTGGCGGCGCGCCGAAAAAGGCAGGGGTCTGGTGCTGCATGCCGACAATACCGACGGTCCCG
This sequence comes from Allobrachymonas sp., assembly GCA_018054915.1. Classification (GTDB taxonomy): domain Bacteria; phylum Pseudomonadota; class Gammaproteobacteria; order Burkholderiales; family Burkholderiaceae_C; genus Brachymonas. The sequence goes on along the minus strand of JAGPIR010000115.1, from coordinate 995 downwards.
GCATCGTGCGTGACATTGTGTTCAATGCCGGCTTCCCCTTTGGCCGCTTGCATCTGCTGCTTCTGGGTGCGGGTGGGGCAGCCGCAGGTGTCCTCAATGCGCTGATTGCCATCTGCCCTACCAGTGTCACCGTGGCCAATCGCACCCTGCATAAGGCGCAGACCCTGATAGAACGCCATTACGCCTGGGCCAACATGCATTCGGTTGCACTGTACACCTGTACGCTGGACGAAGCGTTGCACGGGCAATCTGCCAACCCGGGTGCACCCGCAGTGTTCGATCTGGTCATCAATGCCACTTCGAGCAGTCTCGCAGGCGAACCGCTGACCTTTCCTGCCGAGAAGGTCGGCGCTGGCGGCATGCTCTACGACATGATGTATGGCGCTGCCGCCCAGCCCTTCCTGCAATCGGTACGCCGGCCCGACGTGCGGGTCCGCGACGGCTTGGGCATGCTGGTGGAACAGGCCTCCTTGTCGTTCGCGCTTTGGCGTGACGTGCGCCCACGCACGGCCCCGGTGCTTTCGGAGTTGCGCACCCTGGTGGATGCGCAAACAGCCTCCGCATCATGACTCGCTTGCAAAAGCTGCTGGGCGCACTGGGCTGGATTGTTCTGGCCGCCGTGCTGCTGCAACTGTATTTTGTGGCCCGCATCGGGGTCATGAGGCTGCTGGACCCGCAATCCACCGCATTCCAGCGCTCCGAAATAGCCAGACTGGCCGTAAGCGGAAAAATAATGGCATGGAAACAGCACTGGGTGCCTTACGGAGCCATTTCCGATCACCTCAAGCGTGCCGTGATTGCTTCGGAGGATGGAGATTTTCTCGATCACGACGGGATCGACTGGGCAGCCATTGAATCGGCCCGATCCCGCAATGCTGCAGCCGAGGTTCGCGCACAGGCTTTGCAAGTTCAGGCGCAGCGCCGCCAAAAACAGACTCAGGAACGCGCACAACGCCGAGTCGAACGGCTGCAAAAAGCCGGACGCCCGATCGATG
>JAGPIR010000114.1 GCA_018054915.1 Allobrachymonas sp. | reverse complement strand
TACAGCTCGGGAACGGCATATCCGACCGTATCGGGAATGTTCAACGTGGTGGCCCCTTCCTTGATCACGGCCTCCAGCACGCGGCAGAGAAAATCAACTTCGCTGCGGTAGCCGTCTTCAGGGCTGAACTCCACGTCGGCGCACAGACCGCGCGCCTGCCGTACCGAGACCTTGGCCTGTTCCAGCACCTGCTCGGGCGTCATGCGCAGCTTTTTCTCCATGTGAAGGGGGCTGGTGGCAATGAAGGTGTGGATGCGTCCGCTGGCGGCATTTTTCAGTGCTTCGCCTGCGCGGGCAATGTCGCGCTCGTTGGCCCGCGCCAGCGAGCAGATGGTGGAATCCTTGATGGTGTTGGCAATGGCCTGCACACATTCAAAGTCACCGTTGGAGCTGGCGGCAAAACCGGCCTCAATCACATCCACGCGCAGGCGTTCGAGCTGGCGAGCGATGCGGATTTTTTCATCCTTTGTCATGCTGGCGCCGGGGGATTGTTCGCCGTCGCGCAAGGTGGTGTCAAATATGATGATCTTGTTGCTCATGATGGATTTTTCCTTTCAGGGTTTGCCGTCTTCACCTGCCAGAAAGCCAACAAAAAAGCCCGCTGCAGGTGCAAACGGGCTGGAAATGTGGAATGGTTTTTGCGCGCGCTATCACTCCCGCCCGTTGAACGTGTCGCCTAGTAGGAGCAGGGAAAGCGCTTGCATGGGAAGAAATCTAACACAAAAAGCATATGCATGGGGCGCTCGTGGATTTATTTGTCAGGCCATTCTGACGTTTCCCTGGTTGGTCAGCGCTTGTTTGGTAACGAGCGCCAGCCATGCAACAGATGAAAGGCGCCCATTGCGGACACGGCTACGGGCAGCTACGGTGTGCAGCGTCCTGGATGGATCATTGTGCGGCCCTTCAGCCTGCTTTTTGCCATGCCGCGCCAAAAAAGCCATCAGTACCATGCAGGTCAGGCCACAGGCGCAAATACCGTCCGGCCTCAACGCCAAAAGCATTCGTGGCAGGTATGCACAGTTGTGCCGCGCCCTGTACCTTGAGGCCTTGCAGCAGTTGCGTGGCATTCAGCGGCGTGAACAAGGCGCCTTGCGCAGCGCTGAATTCAAGGGCGACGGCTTCATTTTCGGCGGGCAACAGGCTGCAGGTGGCATACACCAGGCGGCCGCCAGGCTTGAGCAGGTGCGCAGCTTGACTCAGGATGGATTTCTGTCTTTCCGTGAACGCCTGCACCTGATCGGGTGTCTGGCGCCATTTGAGGTCGGGCTGGCGGCGCTGGGTGCCCAGGCCGGAGCAGGGCGCATCCACCAGTACGCGGTCGATCTTCCCGGCCAGGCGCTGGAGGCGCTCGTCGTGCTCGTCTGCAATGGCCATGGGATACACGTTTTCCAGGCCGCTGCGCGCCAGGCGCGACTTGAGCTGTTCCAGCCGGTGCGCGGAGGTATCCAGGGCATACAGGCGTCCGGTATTGCGCATGGCTGCACCCAGCGCCAGGGTCTTGCCGCCTGCGCCTGCGCAGAAATCCGCCACCATTTCTCCGCGCCTGGCATCGAGCAGCAGGGCCAGCAGTTGCGACCCCTCATCCTGTACCTCGATGTGTCCGTTTCGGAACAGCTCCAGGCGGCTGATGGCGGGCTTGTCCGCCAGGCGGATGCCCCAGGGCGAATACGGAGTGGCTGTTGCTGCGATGCCTTCTTGTTGCAGCGTTTCCAGCACTGCGCTGCGCTTGGTTTGCAGGGTGTTGATGCGCAGATCCAGCGGCGCCGCTTGCAACAGCGCTGCGGCGGCAGCGTCGAACCGTGGGCCCAGTTGCGTTTGCAGCGCTTCAGCCAGCCACTGGGGCAGATTGTGCGTGAGAGCCTCAGGCAGGGTGTCCGCCTTGGCCTGATCGCACGCGGCCAGCCATTGTTGTTCTTCGGGCGAAAGAGCGGCCAGCAACACATGTCGTGCCCCGGCAAAGCCAAGAATGGCCAGGCGCCGCTCGGGGGCGCCCCTGCCGCTGCGCGCCAGCCATTCGAACAACGGCTTTTTGCGCAAGATGGCATAGACGGTTTCTGCCACCGTGGACCGTTCACGTGGCCCCAGCGCGCGCTGTTCGCGGAAATATCGGCCAACCACCGTTTCGGCCGGGTGTTCAAAGCGCAACAGGAGCGCCGTCAGCGCCGTGCAGTGGTCTAATAATTGCTTGGGATGCATGGGGCGCTATTGTCCCATGTGTTGTTTGCATGCATGGGCTGCATCATGCCGCAACAGGGCCTGGGCGGCAGCTCTTCAGCCGGGAGAATGCCATGTCGCATCCAGCCGCCTCTTTTTCGCAAATGCCACAGCCGACGCATGCCATCACCGTGGTTGTTACCACCGTAGACGACGAGGAGCAAGCCCGGTGCATGGCGCGCAGCGTGGTGGAGCTGCAACTGGCTGCCTGCGTCCAGATCGAGCCTGTGGAAAGCCTTTATTGCTGGGATGGCGTTCTGCAGGCCCATCGGGAATGGCGGATTTCGTGCAAAACCACTGAGGCGCGTCAGGGGGATCTTTGGCAGTCGCTGCTGAAAATGCACCCCTATGCCGTTCCGATGCTGTATGTTTTGCCTGTTGCATTTGTACATCTGCCGTATGCGCAATGGGTGGCGAACGCAACCAAGGATGCATCCAGTCCGCCATCCACGGTATAATCTGCGGCTCCGGTGTGTCGCTGGCCGGGTGGCCAGTCGCGTGTCTCAAACGCTGGTGATATTTTTTCCACCCGAAGGATTGCAACATGGTCGTCATTCGACTCTCCCGTGGCGGTGCCAAGGCCCGTCCGTTTTTCAATGTGATTGTTGCGGACAAGCGCGTGCGTCGCGATGGCCGTTTCATTGAGCGCATTGGTTTTTACAACCCCGGCGCCACCGAAAAGGAAGAGGGCTTGCGCATCGCGCAAGACCGCCTGACCTACTGGACGGGCGTGGGTGCGCAGGTTTCTCCCACTGTGGAACGCCTGGTCAAGCAACTCAGCAAAAAGACGGCAGCCTGATAGCGCTGCAGCGTCTTTCCATGCAAGGCCCGGCTTCAAACCGGGCCTTTGTTTTGCCCCCATGCCGTCACCACGCCGCAAAAGCCCCACAATAAGTGCCATGTCTTCTGTTCCTGCAAACACCCTCGAACACCTGGATTGCCGTGAGTTGCCAGACGATGCCGTCGAAGTCGCGCGCCTGGGCGAAGCGTGGGGCGTCAAAGGCTGGATCAAGGTGCTGGCACACAGCGCCCACCCTGAGGCTTTGTTTACCAGCAAACGCTGGTATTTGCAGCCGCCAGAACGCGGTGCGCACCATTTTTCAGGAACGCGTGTTCTGCCCATCAGCCAGGTCAAGCAGCACGGCGAAGCGCTGGTGGTCCACTCCCTGTCTGTCACCGATCGCACCACGGCTGAATTGTTGCGCGGCGCACGCGTTTTTGTGCCTCGTTCATTGTTCCCGAGCCTGCCGGACGATGAGTATTACTGGGTAGATCTGATCGGCTGCGAGGTCGTCAATCGCGAAGGGGCGGTGCTGGGGGTGGTTGAAGAGTTGCTGGCAACCGGCCCGCAAACCACGCTGGTGCTCAAGCAGCCTGGCCAGGAAGCATCTGGCAGCCAGCAGCGCATGATCCCGTTCGTCAACGCCTTTGTGGATGCCGTGGACGTACCGGCCAAGCGCATCGTGGTCAACTGGCAGCCCGATTTCTGGGATTGATTCCCGCCTGCTAGCCATGCGTTTTGACGTCATCACCCTGTTTCCCGAGCTGTTCGGCCCCATGCTGGAAGCGGGCGTGACCCGCCGCGCCTTTGGCAGCGGTGGGCCTGTGCAGATCAAGCTTTGGCAACTGCGCGACTTTGCCGAAGGCCAGTACCGGCGGGTTGACGACCGCCCCTTTGGCGGGGGGCCGGGCATGGTCATGCAGGCCGAGCCGCTCTGGCAATGCCTGCAGGCCATTCGCGCCGACCGCGCCGATCCTGCCGGGCGGCAGGCGCCGGTGGTGCTGTTCTCGCCTGTGGGCAAGCCGTTGAATCATGGCGAGGTGCAGCGCTGGGCGGATGCTGAAAGCCCCGGTGCCATTTTGGTGTGCGGCCGGTATGAGGGCGTGGACCAGCGGTTTGTCGATGCCTGTGTTGACGAGCAAATCAGCCTGGGCGACTTTGTGCTTTCGGGTGGTGAAATACCGGCCATGGCCCTGCTCGATGCCGTGGCCCGTTTGCAACCCGGCGTGTTGCAGGATGCCGACAGCCACGCGCAGGACAGCTTCAATCCAGCGCTGGGCGGATTGCTTGACTGCCCGCATTACACCCGGCCCGAATCCTGGCAGGGCAGGGGCGTGCCCGAGGTGCTGCTCAGCGGCAACCACGCCGCCATTGCGCAGTGGCGGCAGGCCCAGCGCCTGCATTTGACGCAAGCCCAACGCCCGGAACTGCTTGGAAAAAGCAACGCCGCTCCTCAAAAACGCGCCTGACGCACCCAGTCAAGCAGCAAACGGACGGCTTTGTCTGCTGATTGTCCGCGCTGTTTTTTCAGGCAACCCGTGAATGGCCCGGGCCATCGCCTTTCTTTTCAGCAATGCGCCGGATTTGCAAGATGGCCTGCCGGGCGCATCCGCTTCTACAATCCGCAGCATGACTACCGAAAATACAACACCTGACGCATCCTCCAAAACCAGCAACTTTCTGCGCCAGATCATCGAAAAAGACCTGGAGCAAGGCACCTATGCCAGCCGCCAATGGGGCGGTGGCCCGGGCGATGCCGCCTTCCACGACGCCGGCCAGCCCGACCCGGCCAAGATCCGCACCCGCTTCCCGCCCGAGCCCAATGGCTACCTGCACGTGGGCCACGCCAAAAGCATCTGCCTGAACTTCGGCCTGGCGCGCGACTACGGCGGCGTCTGCCACATGCGTTTTGACGACACCAACCCCGAAAAGGAAGAGCAGGAATACGTCGACTCCATCCTCGACGCGGTGCAGTGGCTGGGCTTCAACTGGCAGAGCCACTTCAACGGCAAGGCCGAAAGCCACCTGTACTATGCGTCGAACTATTTTGATTTCATGTACCGCGCGGCCGAGTACCTGATTACCGCCGGCCACGCCTATGTGGACGAACAGAC
>JAGPIR010000113.1 GCA_018054915.1 Allobrachymonas sp. | reverse complement strand
GCCAGAGGATTTTTCAGCAGGGTCTGAATCGTCAGTCCCGACAGCGCCAAGCCCCAACCGCACACGAAGGCGCCCACCACGCGCGGCAGGCGGATATTCCAGATAGCGACTCGGGTGGAGGTTTCGCCTTCGCCCATGAAAGCCTGAAGCAGTTCGCCAAAGGCAATGGGATAAGCGCCATGGCGGATGGCGAACAATGCGATGCCTGCCAACAGGCCCAGCAAAAGCAGCAACCACAGCTGTCGTTGGTAGCTGTGCGCCAGGTATTGTTGGGTCATGCTGCCCTTGGCGCGGTGATCAATCGCATGGGCGTGCCAGGCGTGCTCGGCGGTGTGATCGGGGCAATCCCAGGCGGCGGCATGCCCAGCGTGTATTTTTCCTGACGCGCGATGAATATGCGGGTGGTTGTGAACCACTGGATGGCCTTTGTCATGCACATGGGAATGGCCATGATGTCCGGACGGTTTTTCACCGTTTGATGCGTCCGTAGGAGTCGGTGACGAGTGTTTGTGTGGCACGGGCGTTTTTTCGGCAGGTCTGATGCAAAAGCGTTTCGACAGCAATTAAGGGAATGATTAAACGTGTGAATTGTATTTATATTTGTATCATCTATTCTTATTCTTTATGAGAATACTTGGGTATTTGTTATCACATGGATTCTGTTGCATTGGTTCGCATCGCCCGGTTTTGTTTCCAGGTCGGGCGCTCCACGTCCGCGGGCACGTCTCTGGACAAGTCAAGCCGTTTCCGTAGAAAAGGCTGGCCCGCAAGCGGGCACAATCACAAGATCATTGTTTCTGGCGTCGCCTGCGTTGATTGCTGCGTGTCAACAAGTCCGGTTGTGCCAGGCCGCTATTCGTTTGAGAGTTGTTTCGCCTTGCCGCCCGAAGACCGTTCCCCTGGCCCCTTGCTGCTTTTGACGGTGGCGTTGATCGGGGTATTTGCTTTTCTGCAGGTTTATTCGGTGCAGGCCATCCTGCCCCTGCTGTTGCACGATTTCGGGGCTACGGTGGTGCAGGGCGGGCACATCGTGGGCGCCACGGTGCTGGCTGTGGCGCTGGTTTCGCCGTTCATGGGCCTGTTGTCCGATGCCATCGGGCGCAAGCGGTTGATTGTGGGGTCGGTGTTTTTTCTGGGGCTGGCAACAGCAGCCATTTGCGGCGCCAGCAGTATCGGGCAGATGGTGGTGCTGCGTTTTTTGCAGGGGCTGGCCGTGCCCGGCATCAGCGTGGTGCTGATCGCCTATCTCGGGGAAGAGTGGCGCGGACGCGGCATGGCGCGGGCCATGTCGTTTTATGTGGCGGGTACGGTATTGGGCGGGTTTCTGGGGCGCTTCCTGCTGGGTCACCTGAGCGAGTGGATGCCCTGGCGACACGCCTTTCTGGTGTTGGCCGTGCCCAATATCCTGGGGGCAATGCTGGTGGCAAGGGTACTGCCGGCATCCAGACACTTCGTGCCCAATCCGGATGCCAGCGCGGGGTTGCACATGCTGTTGCAGCATCTGCGCAACCGTTCGGTGCTCGCTGCCTGCGCGCTGGGGATGTGCGTGCTGTTTTCGCTGGTGGGCTGTTTCACGTTCATCAACCTGCATTTGGCGGATGCGCCATACCGCCTGAGCACGGCGCAACTGGGCAATGTTTTTGCCGTTTATCTGCTGGGCGTGCTGATCACGCCGCTGACTGGCAGGCTGTTGCCCCGGTTGGGGTTTCGCAGAACCATGCTGCTGGCTCTTGGCTTGTCGCTGTGCGGGTTGCTGCTGACGTTGCAGCCAGTCGTTCTAAGCATCATTGCGGGCTTGGCCGTCATGTCCAGCGGGGTGTTTATCACCCAAAGCGCCACCATCAGCTTTGTTGCCAGCCGGGTGGAAAAAAGCCGTTCGTTGGCCAGCGGCCTGTACTACATGGCGTATTACTGTGGCGGCTTCATCGGCGCCTGGGTGTGCGGTCTGGCGTACGTGCGCGGTCAGTGGTCTGCTACGGTCGCCGCCCTGTTGTGCGCCCAAGTCCTGGGGTTGTTGATCGTATGGCAATGGATGCCGCGCAAGACCGTATGAACGGGCTGTTTTCCTGTGCGGCATGAAGCTGCTCAATGCCGGAAATGCCGTACGCCACTGAAGACCATGACCACGCCACGCTCGTCGGCCGCGTCGATCACTTCCTGGTCGCGCATCGAACCACCTGGCTGAATCACGCAGCTGGCGCCGTGGTCGATCACCACGTCCAGCCCGTCGCGGAACGGGAAGAAGGCGTCGCTGGCCACTGCCGTGCCTTGCAGGCTCAGGCCGGCGTGCTCGGCCTTGATGGACGCAATGCGGGCCGAATCGAGGCGGCTCATCTGGCCGGCGCCCACGCCCATCGTCATGCCGTTCTTGCAAAACACGATGGCGTTGCTCTTGACGAACTTGGCCACGTTCCAGGCAAACAGCATGTCCTGCAGTTGCTGTTCGGTGGGTTGCAGCTTGGTGACCACCCGCAGATCGGCTAGTTGCAGTTCGTGGTTGTCTGCCGTTTGCAACAGGATGCCGCTGCCGATGCGTTTCATGTCGATGGCGTTTTGACCCTTGTCCCAAGGCGTTTTTCCGCCTTTTGGCCATTCAATCTGCATCAGCCGCACATTGGCCTTGGGCTTGAAGATCTCCAGCGCTTCAGGTGTGAAGGCGGGAGCCATCAGCACCTCGACGAATTGCTTGACGATCAGCTCTGCTGCGGCCTTGTCCAGCGGGCGGTTGAGCGCAATGATGCCGCCAAAGGCGCTGGTCGGGTCAGTCTGGAACGCCTTGCTGTAGGCGTCGGCGGCATCTTTGCCTACCGCCACGCCGCAGGGGTTGGCGTGCTTGACGATGACACAGGCCGGTGCCTCGAATTGCTTGACGCATTCCCACGCGGCGTCGGCGTCGGCGATGTTGTTGTAGCTCAACTCCTTGCCCTGCAACTGTTTGCCCGTGACGATGCTGCCCGGCGCCGGATACAGGTCGCGGTACAACGCGGCCTGCTGGTGGCTGTTTTCTCCATAGCGCAGATCCTGCACCTTCACGAACATGCCGTTGCTTTGCGCCGGGAACTGCATCAGCTGTGGCGGGCCATCGGTGTTGGCGGCATCGAAAGTGACGGATGACAGGTAATCGCTGATGGCGCCGTCGTACTGTGCGATGCGGTTGAATGCGGTAACCGACAGGGCAAATTTGGTTGAAAGGCTTATTGCACCCCGTGTCTTGAGTTCGTCAATCGCCTGGGCATATTGGCTGGCATCGGTCAGCACGGCCACGTCTTTCCAGTTCTTGGCGCCCGAGCGCACCATGGCGGGGCCGCCGATGTCGATGTTCTCAATGGCGTCGGCCAGCGTGCAGCCGGGCTTGGCCACCGTCGCTTCGAACGGATACAGGTTCACGCACAGGATGTCGACGGTGCCGATGCCATGTTGGTGCAGCGCCGCCATGTGTGCCGGCAGGTCGCGCCGCGCGAGCAGGCCGCCATGGATTTTGGGGTGCAGCGTCTTGACGCGGCCATCGAGCATTTCCGGAAAACCGGTGTGATCGGCCACCTCGGTCACGGGCAGTCCGCTATCGGCCAGCAGTTTGGCTGTCCCGCCAGTAGACAAGAGTTTGACGCCCAAGGCGTGCAAGTCTTTGGCGAGTTCGACGATGCCTGTCTTGTCAGACACGGACAGGAGGGCGGTGAGTGGGTTCATGATCAAAAAATTCAGGAAGTGTGTGAAATTGGAGCCGGCCATCAGCCCATTCTGAAAAGCCTCATGAGAAACAGAGCGCGTGCGTGGATGCGAGCCGGTTTGACCATTCCCGTTCGCGCGGAAATGGGGCTATGCACATGGGACTCATCGGGACTCGCCATTGTTCAACATGCCGTGCTGCACCAGCAGTTTGCGTAGCGTGTTGCGGTTGATGCCCAGCCACTGCGCGGCCTTGCTCTGGTTGCTGCGGGTGCATTCCATCACCAGTTCCAGCATGGGCTTTTCCACCACCTGCAACAACATGTTGTACATGCCGGAGGGCTCTTGCCCCTGCAAGTCGTGGAGATATTTTTCCAGGTTGTTGCGTACGCAGGCTTGGAGTTGTTCGTGGGCCATGAAAAATCATCCGTTCTGGGTGTTGGCGTAGCCGCCGCTTCAAGCGGCAAGCGACAGCGCTTGCTCCCGACAAGGTATTGCACAGGGTTTTGGCAGGTATGTATGGGCTTCCTGCAGACCGGCGAAAAACGCATCCACGGCTTGCATCTGCTCTGCTGCGGACTCCATGGCGTTGACGCGCTGGCGCAGGAGCGAGCCGCCGGGAAGGCTGGCAACGTACCAATTGATATGTTTGCGTGCATTGCGCACGCCGGTGTATTCGCCGTAGAGGCTGTAATGGTCGTCCAGGTGGCGCAGCAGGGCGCTGTGCACTTCGGCCACCGCGGGCGACGGCAACTCTGCGCCCGTTTGCAGGAAATGGCCGATTTCACGGAACAACCAGGGCCGGCCCATGGCTGCGCGGCCGATCATCAAGGCGTCGGCGCCTGTTGCGGCCAGCACGCGGGCGGCCTTTTGCGGGCTGTCGATATCGCCATTGGCCACCACGGGGATGCGGACAGCGGCCTTGATGGCGGCGATGGTGTTGTATTCGGCCTCTTCCTTGTAGCCTTGCTCGCGCGTGCGGCCATGCACGGTGAGCATGGCCACCCCCGCATTTTCGGCCAGCCGTCCCAGCTGCATGGCATTGCGGTGCTGCGCAGACCAGCCGGTGCGCATTTTCAACGTCACGGGCACACGGTGCGGATCACAAGCCGCAACCACTGCGTTGATGATCTGCATGGCCAAGGATTCATTCTGCATCAGGGCCGAGCCTGCCCATTTCTTGCACACCTTTTTGGCCGGGCAGCCCATGTTGATATCGATAATTTGCGCGCCACGGTCGACGTTGTAGCGTGCGGCATCGGCCATTTCTTCCGGGTCGACACCTGCGATCTGTACGGCGATCGGCCCCGGCTCGCCCGCGTGATCGGCCCGGCGGGAAGTTTTCAGCGTGTGCCACAGATCGCGCCGGGAAGTCACCATTTCGCTGACAGCGTAGCCTGCGCCAAACTGGCGGCAGAGCTGGCGAAACGGTCGATCCGTCACGCCAGCCATGGGCGCCACGAACA
>JAGPIR010000112.1 GCA_018054915.1 Allobrachymonas sp. | reverse complement strand
AAGTGGTCGAAACCATCCGCCGCGAAAAACCCGCACTGGTGTTCGCGCCGCATGTGGAAACAGCCAGTGGCATTGTGCTGCCTGACGCCTATCTGAAACAGGTTGCCGCCGCCGCGCATGATGTGGGGGCACTGTTCGTACTGGACTGCATCGCCAGCGGCGCCATGTGGGTGCGCATGCGTGATTGCGATGTGGACGTCCTCATCAGCGCTCCGCAAAAAGGCTGGAGCAGCACGCCTTGCGCCGCCATGGTATGTCTGAGCGAACGCGCCCGCAACGCCATGGACGCCACCACCAGCAGCAGCTTTGCCTGCGACCTCAAAAAATGGCTGATGATTGCCGAAGGCTACGTCAAAGGCCAGCATGCCTACCACGCCACCATGCCCACGGACGGTTTGCTGCTCCTGCGCAATGCGATGCTGGAAACACGCAAGGACGGGTTCGAGACCACGCGCCAGCGCCAAATCGAACTGGGCAGCAAAATGCGGACCCTGCTCGAAAGCCGGGGATTTGCCAGCGTTGCGGCAGAGGGCTACAAGGCGCCCGGCGTGGTTGTCAGCTACACCGCCGACCCCGATATGCGCAGTGGCAGCAAATTCGTAGCCACCGGTCTGCAAACCGCCAGCGGCGTGCCGCTGATGTGCGATGAGCCCCAGGGCTTCAGCACCTTCCGCCTGGGATTGTTCGGCCTGGACAAGCTGCGCCATGTCGATCGCACCGTTGCCACGATGCAGGATGCACTTGACCGGATGGGTATTTGAGAGATTTTTCCGGGGGATGGCATGAACTGCCATTGCCCGGAACCAGACGGTCAACAGCAGCTTCTCGGCTTCGCCTCGCGGGGCGAAGTGCCCACGCACACAGCCGGATCAACCCATTTGGGTGCACCCCCGTTTTCCGGGAATGGCAATCCGCACCATTGGTTGTGTGCATGCGCGCTGCGGACCTACCGGTTAATGATGCAGCCCTTGCTCGTCAGGCTCATCGATTGAGGTGCTGACCATGCTCACCGGATCGCCTTTGAACTTGCGCCAGGCATACAGCACATAGCCACTCAAGGCATACACCACGAAAAAACCAAACAGAACCGTAGGGGGCTCGATATTAATGAGCGCAATGCCCAATACGGCCAACACCAAAATGGTGAAAGGCACGCTGCGTCTGCCGCCGTACTCCTTGAAACTGTAAAAGGGAATGTTCGTCACCATCGTCAATCCCGCAAACAGGGTGACGGCAAACATAAACCATGGTAGATCACCGCGTTCAATGGGACTGGCCCCAAAAAGGTTCATGGCCTTCTGGAACCAGGGCACCTCATAGCGATGGCTGAACATCTGGCTGGTCAGCCAGACAAAACCGGCCACCAGCGCCGCCGACGCGGGAGAAGGCAGTCCCTGAAAATAACGTTTGCTGACCACCGCCGTATTGACATTGAATCGCGCGAGTCGCAAGGCCGCACAGGCACAGTACACAAAAGCCGCAATCCAGCCCCAACGCCCCAGCGGACGCAGCGCCCATTCATAGGCAACCAGTGCAGGGGCTGCGCCAAAACTCACCATATCTGACAACGAATCCATCTGCTCGCCAAACGCGCTCTGGGTGTGGGTCAAGCGCGCGACACGGCCATCCAGACTGTCGAGCACCATGGAACAAAAAATCCCGACTGCCGCCAGATCGAAGCGGGCGTTCATGGCCATGACCACGGCATAAAAGCCACCGAACAATGCCGCCAGCGTAAACAGATTGGGCAAAACATAAATACCCTTACCCGGCTTGCGCTGAACAGGCTGCGTCATTTCTCCCTCTGCCTGGGGCTGCAATTTGTGCAAAGGCGTTGGCTGTGGCATGTCGTACTTGATCTCCGGAAATGGCATCAGCCTACCGCCTTGGCAGCAGATGATGTGAACAGTTGGACTCTGGTTGTTGGCTGATGCACCAGCCCCGCCAGGAAACAGCGCGCGCCGCCATTTCTCTTGCCAGAGCGCCCTCCTTGCGGCAATGTTAACAGGCCTTGACAAGAAGCGCGCTCTACCCCGCTCCGGCACCAGTCCGGTGGCCCCACCATTGCACAGACCCTACACCGATGCCAGCAAAAGAAAAGGCCACCGCGTCGCAGTGGCCTGATGGGTGCACCGCAATATCTCTACGGCTTATTGCACCACTTGGTTGAGTTCACCCCGTGCATAGCGCTGCGCCATTTCCGACAGCGTAACGCCCTTGATCTTCGCTCCCTGGCCTTCGCAGCCAAATTCCAGGTAGCGCTGTTTGCACAATGCCTTGGCTGCTTCACGCGCAGGTTTGATCCATTCGCGGGCGTCAAACTTTTCAGGATTTTCGTGCAGGAACTTGCGCGTGGCCGCCGTCATGGCCAGCCGGATGTCGGTATCGATGTTGACCTTGCGCACGCCGTGCTTGATGGCTTCCTGAATCTCTGACACCGGCACGCCATACGTCTCTTTCATCTGGCCGCCGAATTCACGGATGATCGCCAGCAACTCCTGCGGCACACTCGAAGAGCCATGCATCACCAGATGGGTGTTGGGAATACGCGCATTGATTTCCTTGACGCGGTTGATGGCCAACACGTCGCCGGTGGGCGGACGCGTGAACTTGTACGCGCCATGGCTGGTGCCGATGGCAATGGCCAGCGCGTCCAGCTGTGTGGCCTGCACGAATTTGGCAGCTTCTTCCGGATCGGTCAGCATCTGATCGTGGCTGAGCTTGCCCGCAGCACCAACACCGTCTTCTTCTCCTGCCTCGCCAGTTTCCAGGGAGCCCAGACACCCCAATTCACCCTCCACGGTGACCCCCACCTTGTGGGCCATGTCCACCACTTCGCGCGTCACGCGGACGTTGTAGTCAAAATCGGCAGGAGTTTTGCCATCCTCCTTGAGTGAACCATCCATCATCACCGAGCCGAAGCCCAAGTCGATAGCGCCCTTGCAAATGGCGGGGCTTTGCCCATGATCCTGGTGCATCACCAGCGGGATGTGCGGCCAGGTTTCCACCGCCGCTTGAATCAAGTGTTTGATGAAATTTTCGCCCGCATACTTGCGTGCCCCCGCACTGGCCTGAAGAATCACCGGTGCGCCGACCTCGTCGGCAGCGCTCATGACCGCCTGCACCTGTTCCAGGTTGTTGACGTTGAAGGCTGGAATGCCGTAACCGTTGCTCGCCGCATGATCAAGCAACTCGCGCATGGAAACAAGTGCCATTTTTACAAACTCCTTGGTTGAAGTGAAACTGGTTGCGCCTGCCGCGTCCGCGTTTCTCTTTCAGCTCCTGAATTGCGCGTGCCACCACATTCCGGCAGGACATATCCGATTCGATTCTATCCGGCCTGAAATGTATTTGGCAAAACCCGCTAGGCACAATTTTCAACCGCGGAGCCGCGTGGACTGGCATTCAATAAACTGTTACATAACCGATTGGTACAAGCCATGCTCAATCCCGGTACCAGTAACAGTGCCCCTCCATGTCAAATCCCCCCCCGCAGCACAGCGTGCCGCCTTACCGGGCCCATCATGCCATTTCTGCCTTCCTGTTGGAGAGAACCACCTTCGAATCACGCAAAAACCGGCAAAATTCTGCCATCAATGCCCCATCCATTCAATTTCCAGCCGGGCAGATGCAGAACAGGCCAGCCGGAAAAGCCTCACAATACGGGCTTTGGCGTTCCGGCGCACACCGCCGCGGGGCCGTCACCATCATTCACGCATTTCTCGCTCAGGAGTTTTCCTCATGTCACAGGCTGTAGCCGATGTAATGAAAATGATCAACGATAACGAGGTCAAATTCGTTGACTTCCGCTTCACGGATACCCGCGGCAAAGAACAGCACGTCACGGTGCCCGTCTCGCACTTTGATGAAGACAAATTTACCGAAGGCCACGCCTTCGACGCATCGTCCATTGCTGGCTGGAAAGGCGTGGAATGCTCCGACATGCTGCTGATGCCCGACCCGGCGACTGCCGTGATCGATCCTTTCTTTGAAGAACCCACCCTGCTGTTGACCTGCGACGTGCTGGAGCCGGGCGATGGCAAGGCCTACGACCGCGATCCACGCTCCATCGCCAGGCGCGCCGAGGCTTACCTGAAGGCCTCAGGTCTGGGCGATACCGCCTTCTTCGGCCCGGAACCAGAATTTTTCCTGTTCGACAGCATTCGCTGGGATTCCGGCCTTTCGGGCTGCTTCGTCGCGATTGACGAATACGAGGCCACCTGGAACAGCGGACGCGACTTTGACGGTGGCGGCAACAAAGGACACCGTCCGGGCATGAAGGGCGGCTATCTTCAGTTGCCGCCGGTGGACACCACGCACAACATGCGCGCCGAGATGTCGCTCATCCTGGAGCAAGTGGGCATCCCAGTGGAGGTTTTTCATCACGAAACGGCCGGCGCCGGACAAAACGAGATCGGCACGCGTTTTTCCACGCTGGTGCAACGCGCCGACTGGACGCAGCTGCAGAAATACGTGATCTGGAATGTGGCCCATGCCTATGGAAAAACCGCCACTTTCATGCCCAAACCCTACGCCGGAGACAATGGCTCGGGCATGCATGTGCACCAATCGGTATGGAAAAATGGCAAGAACCTGTTTGCGGGCAACGGCTATGCAGGCCTTTCCGATTTCGCGCTGTACTACATTGGCGGCCTCATTAAGCACGCCCGCGCGCTCAATGCCATCACCAACCCCTCCACCAACAGCTACAAGCGCCTGGTGCCGCACTATGAAGCACCGGTGAAGCTGGCTTACTCCAGCCGCAACCGTTCGGCCTCCATCCGCATTCCGCACGTGATGAGCGACAAGGCCCGCCGTGTGGAAGCACGCTTCCCCGACCCGCTGATGAACCCGTACCTCGGCTTTGCCGCCCTGTTGATGGCCGGGCTTGACGGCGTGGAAAACAAGATCCATCCGGGAGAAGCGGCCACCAAAGACCTCTACCACCTGCCCCCCGAAGAAGACCGGCTGGTGCCAACCGTGTGCCACAGCCTGGATCAGGCACTGGAAGAACTGGACAAGGATCGCGCCTTCCTGACAAAAGGCGGTGTGTTCAGTGACGGCATGATCGACGCCTACATCGAACTGAAAATGACGGAAGTCACCCGCTTGCGCATGACGCCACATCCGGTTGAATTCGAAATGTACTA
>JAGPIR010000111.1 GCA_018054915.1 Allobrachymonas sp. | reverse complement strand
GGATCACATCAAGCAGCAACACATCATGCGACCCGGCATTTCCCAACAGCTGCTCAGCCTGAATGGCGGCACCCAGCGCCACTACTTCATCGGGATTCAGGTCGTTGAGCAAGGATTTGCCAAAGAAGGCTGCCATCGCGTCCTGCACCACCGGCATGCGGGACGAGCCGCCCACCATTACCACGCCCTGTACATCGGCGGCTGACAATTGCGCGTCGCGCAGGGTGGCGCGCACCGCTTGCAAACAGCGTTCGGTCAGGCCGGCGGTGGCCTGCGCAAAATCGGCGCGGCCGACCGGAAGCCGCATGTCTTTCATGCCGGCGGGCGCTGCAAACACGACACTGGCGTTTTTGGTCAATGCATGCTTGCAGGCACGGGAAGCCATCTGCCAGGCGGTGCGTTCTTCGGCTGTTTCGGGCCGGGTACCGCTGTGCCGTTGCACCCAATCGGCCAAGGCGCGGTCGTAATCGTCGCCGCCCAGCGCCGTGTCGCCCCCCGTGGCCAGCACCTCGAACACGCCTTTTTCCATGCGCAGAATGGAAATGTCGAAGGTGCCGCCACCAAGGTCGAATACCGCGTAAATTCCTTCGCTGCCATTGTCCAGTCCGTAGGCCAGCGCTGCGGCCGTCGGTTCATTGATCAGCCGCAGCACAGGCAATCCAGCCAGTTGCGCGGCGTCCTTGGTCGCCTGGCGCTGCGCATCGTCAAAATAGGCCGGAACGGTGATAACCGCGCCATCGATAACGCCACCCAGACTGTCTTCGGCCCGTTGGCGCAGCGTCGCCAGAATACTGGCACTGACCTCCACGGGGGATTGGTCGCCGGCACGCGTGTGAATGTGCGCCATGCCCTGCTGCGCATTTTCGGCGGTCAGTCCATAAGGCAGCCAGTTGCCCTGGCTGGCTTGGACATCGCTCAGGCTGCGCCCCATCAGCCGCTTGACGGACACGATGGTATTGGCAGGATCGACGGTCTGCCGCTGCAAGGCGGCTTCACCGATCAGCACGCGCCCATCCGTTGCGTAATGCACGGCCGAAGGCAGAATCACCCGCCCCTGCTCGTCCGGCAGGCATTGCGGCAAGCTGTCGCGAACAGCCGCCACGAGAGAATGCGTCGTGCCCAGATCAATACCGATGCCGATGCGGCGCTGGTGCGGGTCAGGACTGGATCCAGGTTCGGAAATATGTAAAAGCGCCATGAATTACGCAGGCTGGATAAGCAGATCAGTTTCTTTCCGGACGCGACTCCCGTCCGGTTAATCATTATGATTGTCCCAGACTTGCACCGATCCGTCTCCGAAAATATCCACTATTCCCCACCACCATTGCGTGATCTGCCTGAAACAGAAACGCCGCATCAATAATCATTGTCCATAGCACAACCAGCACGCATACAAGGATAACGCCCCATCTGACGCGTCAGAATTCAGACAGGAACAAACCGCGATAATTCCCCTAGTTTTCAGGAGATTTTTTATGCAAATTTATGCTGATTTTTTTCAAAAATCGTTGTCTGATCCCGAGACTTTCTGGACTGAGCAGGCCAAGCGAATCGACTGGGAAGTCCCTCCGAAACAGATTTGCGATTACAGCAATCCTCCTTTTGCGCGCTGGTTTGTTGGCGGCACCACCAATCTTTGCCACAACGCGGTGGATCGCCATGCCGCCAAACGTCCTGACGATGCGGCGCTGATCGTCGTCTCCACGGAAACCAATACCGAAAAAACTTACAGCTTTTCGCAACTGCAACGTGAAGTCGAGCGCATGGCCGCTGTCTTGCAAGACCTGGGTGTCAAGCAGGGCGACAGGGTGCTGATTTACATGCCGATGATTGCGGAAGCCTGTTTCGCCATGCTCGCCTGCACGCGTATCGGTGCGATCCATTCGGTGGTGTTTGGCGGCTTTGCCTCGGGCTCGCTGGCTACACGCATTGAAGATGCGCAACCCAAGGTCATTGTCAGTGCCGACGGCGGGTCGCGCGGCGGCAAGGTTATTCCTTACAAGCCTCTGCTCGACGAAGCCATTCAGCTCTCCAGCCACAAGCCCGACGCGGTGCTGCTGGCGGATCGCGGCCTGTCGCCAATGGACCTGGTCGAAGGACGCGACCATCTCTGGGCAGATATGCGAACCAAACACATGGATGCGAAAGTACCCTGCGTGTGGCTCGAATCCACCACACCGAGTTACACGCTCTATACCAGTGGCACCACGGGCAAACCAAAGGGCGTCCAGCGCGACACCGGCGGCTATTGCGTGGCGCTGGCTGCCAGCATTCCCTACATCTACGGCGGCAAACCCGGTGAGACCTACTTTTCCACCAGCGACATCGGCTGGGTGGTGGGTCACAGCTACATCATTTATGGCCCACTCATTGGCGGCATGGCAACGATCATGTACGAGGGCTTGCCCACCCAAGGCTTTGACCACCAGCCCGACGGCGGCATCTGGTGGCGCCTGGTGGAAAAATACAACGTCAGCGTCATGTTCAGCGCGCCCACGGCCATCCGCGTGCTCAAGAAGCAGGATCCGGAATACCTCAAGAAACACGATCTCTCCAGCCTTCGCACCCTGTTCATTGCTGGAGAGCCGCTCGACGAACCCACTGCGCAGTGGATTTACGAAGGGCTGAAAAAACCAATCGTGGACAACTACTGGCAAACCGAAACCGGCTGGCCCATTCTGAGCGTGGTCAACGGCATCGACGGTGTGGCGCCCATGCCCCCTCGCTTTGGCAGCCCCGGCGTCGGCGTATACGGCTACAACGTCTGCCTCATCAACGACAGCAACGGCACCACCATCACCCGGCCCGAGGAGAAGGGCGTATTGATGATTGAGGGGCCGCTGCCTCCCGGTTGCCTGCAAACCATCTGGGGCGACGACAAGCGCTTCGTCAACACCTACTGGACCAAGGTAAAGGACGAACAGGACAAGGATCGCTGGTTCTATAGCACGTTTGATTGGGCCAAGCGCGATGCCGACGGGTATTACTTCATCCTTGGACGCACCGACGACGTGATCAACGTGGCCGGCCACCGCCTGGGCACGCGTGAAATCGAAGAGAGCATTTCGGCGCACCCCAACGTGGCCGAGGCGGGCGTTGTGGGCGTGGCCGACGATCTCAAAGGCCAGGTGGCCCTGGCCTTCGTCACAGCCAAGAACACACGCACACTGGAAACGCCAGAAGCCGTCAAGGCGTTCGAGCAGGAAATTCTGCGCCAGGTCGACAGCACGCTGGGTGCCGTCGCGCGTCCTTCGCGCGTGTACCTGGTCAATTCCCTCCCCAAAACACGCAGCGGCAAATTGTTGCGCCGCACACTCCAAGCGGTAGCCGAGGGTCGCGATCCCGGCGACATCAGCACAATTGACGATCCGTCCAGTTTGGCGGCTATCCGGGAGATGGTGGCCAAGAAATAAGGCTCTGGCGCTGGCGCCGCCTCTGCGGCGCGCGGCTCTCAAAACGGCATGGGCCTTACTAACCCATGCCGTTTTTTTGTTCGCTCAGGTACATGGCTGCGCACTTGGGTTTTAACATTCTCCGGCGCCCTCGACAAAGCGGCTAGCCAGCGGATAGCGCCAATCGCATCCATAAGCCCGGCGCGAAATGCAGACGCCCGGCGCGGCCTGCTGGCGCTTGTATTCATTGATGCGGATCAGGCGCACAACCTGCTGCACGGCATCGGCGGACAGTCCGCTGTCGAGCAATTGCTGCACGGACGCATCGTTTTCCATGTACCCAGCCACAATCGCATCGAGCACATCGTATGGAGGCAGGCTGTCCTGGTCAGTCTGGCCGGGACGCAACTCGGCGCTGGGAGGGCGTGTGATGATGCGCCGGGGAATGGGGACTCCACCCGTTCCGAACGGATCATGGAGATTGCGCCAGTTCGCCAAGGCGTAGACCTGGGTCTTGAGCACATCCTTGAGCGGAGCAAAACCGCCCGCCATGTCGCCATACAGTGTGCAGTAACCGGTGGAAAGCTCGCTCTTATTGCCGGTGACCAGCACCATCGCGCCCATCTTGTTCGACAGCGCCATGAGCAGGTTGCCGCGCACCCGCGCCTGAATGTTTTCCTCGGTCACATCCTCCCCACGGCCAGCAAACAAAGGCGCCAACGATTCCTCAAATGCATGGCACAGAGAATCAATCGGAATCACGTCATGCCGTACGCCCAGCCTTCGCGCCATTTCATGCGCATCATCCAGCGACATGGACGCGGTATGCACCGTGGGCATCATGACCGTGCGCACCTGCTGACTCCCCAGCGCATCCACGGCCAGAGCCAGGACCAACGCCGAATCAATACCCCCCGAAAACCCCAGGACCACGTCACGGAATCCACTCTTATGCACATAGTCGCGCGTACCCAGCACCAGCGCCTGCCAGACCTCGGCATGATTGAAGGGTTGCGCGTACGGCGCACGTCCCACCTCGCCATCCAGCTCCCCCATGGCAACCGTCGAGGGTGCATGCAGGTTCAACGATCCATCGGCTGTTTGCGCCTGCACCATCCAGAGGGCTTCCGAAAACTGCGGCGCCCGGCCTGCAAGCACTCCGCTGGCCTGGACGGCAAACGACGCGCCATCGTACACACGCTCATCGTGCCCTCCCACCAGATACACTCCGATAAAAGGCAGGTTAAAACGCTTTGCCTGCGCAGCCAAATCCTGTTCGCGGACCTGTACCAAACCCATACGGTAGGGCGCGCCACCAAGCATCACCACCAACCGAACACCAGCGTCTCGCACGGCGTTCACGCTCGTGTTGTTCGAGACATTCTCCGCAAACAAGCCGACACGCACACCATGCACATCGACGTAACAGACGCCACCCGGCAGCCCGTCGCACGGTGCAACCATTTTTCCACCACACAGCGCCAGGATGCGGCTGCGCCCCTTTTCTTGTGCACACCCGCCCGTGTCGGGATCCAGGCTGGTCATCACCACCACAAGCCCTTCCAAAGAGGCCAGCTCAACACGGAGCGTCTGCAATTGGTGCTCGCAAGCTTGAACGAAAGCCGGACGACGAGCCAGATCCCGTAACGGCACACCAGTGAATGCACCATCGGGCAGCAACAACAGCTGAGCACCTTGTGCATGGGCTTTGCGTGCCGCATCAACAATCAAACGGGTGTTGCCCGCAAGGTCCCCCGCAACCGGATTGCATTGCGCCACGGCAATGGTCAACG
>JAGPIR010000110.1 GCA_018054915.1 Allobrachymonas sp. | reverse complement strand
TCTGAACGGCCAGATCGCCGCGGCCTTGATGGCCAACGCCGCGACCTTGCTCAGTTCTCCGCCCAATATCGAGAAGGTCGAACTGCTTGCAGCCAAACTGCCTGCATGACAACCCGGCCTTGACCCAATCAGGTCACGCTGCAGGATGGGGGGCACGCGGCCCTACGCAGCGTCCCCCCTCGATTGCACTTGCCCAGGGAGCTATCGATCGTTTGGTGCTGGAGCTGCGTCCCGAGCCTACCAACCAAGCAGCCGAGGCACTGGCATGAGCGATATCCGCATCCAGAAAACCGGCGAGCCGGACATTCTTCAGACCAGCGACGGCAGGTTGACCCTGTCCGTGCCGATCCAGATCAAACGCCGCAACGGCCGCAAGTTGGTCACCTTGCCAAACGGCGAGACCGCGCCGGTCAGGCCGTGGGACGTGGCACCGACCACCATCCAACTGGCGCTGGCCAGAGGGCACCGCTGGCTAGCGATGCTGGAATCAGGAGAAGCGAAGTCGTTGAAGGAGATCGCAACGCGGGAAGGGATCGACAACAGCTATGTGAGTCGGATGGTCAACCTGACCACGCTGGCACCTGACATCGTGGCTGCCATTCTGGATGACACCTTGCCGAACCATGTCACGCTGTTTGACCTGGCGGTGGACCCGCCTGCGCTGTGGGATGAGCAACGGGCCAGGCTTGTATAGACCTAGCGGTGGCACCGGTATAAAATTACCGCTGGTGCCCACCATACTTGCACACGAGTAAAAAAAGGCGTTGCTTCACAGTCACTGAAAACTTCTCTTTGAGCCTCGTCGTCGGGGGACTTAAACGTGTGCGTCTGACCCGAAACCGGCGTGGCATTAAGGAAAAGTTTGTCATGACAATCAAAGAACTCGCGTACTCCGCGCAGCAACACGTACAGGCCAGAACAGGTGCCTCTTTCAAGAGGGCCCACATCTACGAACTGCTGGCTGCTTCCTTCCGCCTCAACTCCTACGCCGCGTTTGGTGTGAATACCGTACTTGCGGAGCTACGCCAGAACGATAGGCAGGCACTCCCGCAAGGTGCGTTCATCAACCGACGTTGCATTGAGCTTGGATATCGACCAGACACTGCGACTCTCGCGACGTCGGCGCTGGAATCCTTCCTGTCAGAGCGGCAAATTGGCATTGCCAGCATCTCGTCATTGATCAGTCGCCTGCGAGGCGAATCGCCCAACCAGGACGACGAGCTCGAATACGATGAGGATGAATTATTCGAGCCTACCGACGAGGCGTTCGGACCGATCCTCGTTGACGGTTTGGATGCTGCAGCCAACAAGGGCAATGCTCTGGCTCACTACGCGCTGGCACTGATATACGCTCCTGACGATGAAGATGACCCGGACGCTGGAAGTTCTTATTGGTACGAACAGGGACAGCAGGGACGCGTCCTGACGGGGGTGGAAAAGGAGTGGGCCGAAGCGTATGCGTCTCGTTTGGCCCACGCTGAAAAGTACGCTCACCATTTGAGGGAGGCTGGTCGGCTGGGCCATCAAGATGCACTTCTCGACCTGGCGGAGCGATTTGACGATCCGTCCTTCTTCGAGCAACCACGTCACGATGTTGACGCTGATCCAGCAGCAGTTGCCGCTATCGCAGAACGCATGGGTCGCCCTGCTGATGTCAGGCATTGGCTGACCCTTGCTGCCGAGAGTGGAGACACGGAAGCCATGCTCCAGCTCATTGAAGAATATGACCATGGTGACCTGCAGCGCTGCTGGACGTGGGCGTACCTGTCCCGGCTGGTCGGAACGGATCTAACCCAAGATGCGCATTACGCGATCAACGAGGACGGTTCGGACTACGACGATGATGTCGGTGGTCCAGCCTATGTCGCAGGTCGTGACGGGGTAGATCTTGAACCACTCGATCCGGCGCAAGACGCCACTGCCAGGCTTGCTGCACAGAAACTGTTTGAGCAAATCGAACAGAACGCACGGTGAGTCTGTTGGCATTGCGCCAGGGACGCTTTACCCGCTTTGGTAGCCAATGCCGCAATCCAACCACTTGATTCGTCCGCGCGTAACCCATTGATCTGTAATGGGGGCGGTCGTGGACTTTGCGGACTTCTGGCCTATTTCGGAGAGCGAGGTCGGAGCGAGGAATGGCCAGGAGAGAGTGGAATGTGGCCCGGAACGGCCAATTCAGGCGGCTGGCGAAGTCCGCAGGCGTTCGCAGGAACCTGCATCAGTACGCGGGAACCGGCGCGATCAGACAAGAAAAAACCCCAACCGAGAACGGTTGGGGTTTCAATATTGGTGGAGCTGGGGGGATTTGAACCCCCGTCCGCAAGCCTTCTTCGGGCAGATCTACATGTTTAGCGGTCTGATTTAAGTCTCGCCTCCTGGGTCGCGCAGTCGCACGCTACACAGAACGCCAGCACCCTATTTTCTTGCCCCAAGCCAAGGTACCCGACCTGGAGCCAGCCTATGAAATTATCTTTGCAGCCGGGAGCCTCTTGCTTGCGCTAAAGACCCCTTGCCCAGCCCATAGGCCTGCTGTTGCAAAGCTCACCGGCAATTAAGCGGCGAGTGCGAAACGTTCGTCGTTTGCAGTTAGTTTGTTTGAATCTGTTTTACGAGCGCACTCAGCTCGACATGCACCACACCGCGTCCGAACCCACGTCGAAACCAATGCAGCCCCAAGCGTTCTATTTTAGGCGCTCTGGAGCAATTGCAAGAGCTCCAGTGGTGAATTTATAGAAGCATGCGCACCCCAGGATGCCGTATCGGTCTTGTTTCCGAGATACCCGTAGCTTGCAGCCACCGTGCCCATCCCTGCCGCCAGGCCTGCAACGATGTCACGCTCATCGTCCCCCACGTAGATACATTGCGCGGGTGCAACACCCAAACGCCGTGCGGCTTCGTACAAGGGGGCTGGATGTGGTTTGGCATGAGGTGTTGTGTCGCCCCCCACCACCACTCCCGCCGTTGAGAACAAAGCCATGGCACGGGTGAGTGGCAACGCGAAGCGCTCGGACTTGTTGGTCACCACACCCCATGGCAAACCCATGCCAACCAAGGCCTGCACCAAAGCTGCAACACCGTCGAAAGCCTGCGTTCGCTGGGTCATACAGGCTTCATAGTTGGTAAAAAACTCTTCTCGCATCACTGGAAAATCAGGATGGTCTGGTGCCATACCAAACGCTTCACCCAACATACCGCGTGCTCCGGCACCCGCCATGGGACGGTAACGCTCCAAAGACAACGACGGCATGCCCCGGTCCAGCCGCATTTTGTCGGCAGCGGCCCCCAGATCAGGCGCACTGTCAATCAAAGTGCCATCCAGGTCAAAGAGTACAGCGCGGATATTGCTGAAAACAGGCGCTACTGGGCTCATACAGCAGCCAACAAAGGCTTTTGCACCGCAAACAGGTAGTTAACGCTGGTATCAGCACTTAACCAAAACCGCTGCGTCAACGGGTTATGCTCCATGCCGCGGGTATGGCGAACATCCAGGCCTGCAGCACGGCAGTAACTTGCCAACTCACTGGGCCGAATCATCTTGGCGTATTCGTGTGTGCCGCGGGGCAGCAGTTTGAGCAGGTATTCAGCGCCCACAATCGCAAACATAAAGGCTTTGGTATTGCGGTTGATGGTGGAGAAAAAGACCCATCCCCCGGGTTTGACCAAATCTGCACAGGCCTTTACCACTGAAGCCGGGTCTGGAACATGCTCCAGCATTTCCATACATGTCACGGTATCGAAGTGGCCCGGCAACTCAGCAGCCAAGATTTCTGCACTGACCTCACGGTACTCAATATTCGGGGTTTGGGCGTCCAGCGCATGCAGGCGTGCGACGCGTAAAGCCTTGGACGCCAGATCCACACCCAGCACATGGGCACCTTTGCGCGCCATGGAGTCAGACAGAATGCCACCGCCGCATCCGATATCAACCACTCGGGCACCACTCAGTGGAGACAGACTGTTAATCCAGTCCAGCCGCAATGGGTTGATTTGGTGCAGCGGACGGAATTCACCATCCGCATCCCACCAGCGGTGTGCCAAAGCAGAAAATTTCTCCAGCTCGGCGGGATCGGCATTTACATTGAGCATTGCAGTCATAGGTGTCTATTTTTACCCAAACACCAGCCTTGGCAGACAACCCGTGTAAGCCCAGGCAATAAAAAAGCCCCTGAGCCGGAACTCAGAGGCTTTTGAAGTGATTCCGCGAGGGAATTAGTTGGCGCGTGTGCCAACCACTTCGATTTCAACGCGACGGTTCTTGGCGCGGCCTTCGGCGGTGCGGTTGTCAGCAACTGGTTGCTTCTCGCCCTTGCCTTCGGTGTAAACGCGGTTCTTTTCGATGCCCTTGGACACCAGATACGCCTTCACAGCTTCAGCACGGCGAACCGACAGCTTTTGGTTGTATTCAACAGTGCCGATGGAGTCGGTGTGACCCACAGCAATGATGACTTCCAAGTTCACGCCCTTGACCTTGCCGACGAGGTCGTCAAGCTTGGCTTTGCCTTCTGGCTTCAGCACGTACTTGTCGAAGTCGAAGAATGCGTCAGCAGCGTAGGTCACCTTGCTAGCAGCGGGAGGTGCGGGCTGTGCAGGCGCAGGCACGACAGGTGCGACAGGCACGACAACCACAACTGCTGGAGCAGCAGCAGGTGCAACCAGAGCACCATCGCAACCAGCAGCAGCGGTTGCAGGTGTCCAGAAGCTGTCACGCCAGCACAGTTCGTTGGTGCCGTTCTTCCAGACGAGATCGCCAGAGCCGTTTTTCCAGTTGTCAACGGTTTGGGCGCCAGCGGCGGTAGCAAGCGCAGCGGCAGCAAACAGCATCGCTACTTTATTCAATTTCTTCATGGTTCTCCTCTTGGGGAAAAAGCCGCAGCCGCGCTGCGATTTGGAATACGTTGTCAGTGACCATCACCAAAAACGTTGATTTGATTGTGCCACACGTAACGGGGCAATCGAACCCCAATCGGCAAGCACACCGTCGGACAGGGCCTGAAACCCTTTGATATGTTGCTAGTTTGCTACAGCCAGTTGCCCGTAAAATGGGCTTCCGCCCGTCTATTAGCTGAGTAACACCTCCTCCCATGACCCAGTTCGCCAAAGAAACCCTGCCCATCAGTCTAGAAGAGGAAATGCGCCGCAGCTACCTTGATTACGCCATGAGCGTGATTGTGGGACGCGCATTGCCTGATGCACGGGATGGCCTCAAACCGGTGCATCGG
>JAGPIR010000109.1 GCA_018054915.1 Allobrachymonas sp. | reverse complement strand
GCCCAAGGGCTTGCGCGAAGCGGGACTGGCCCTAGGCCTGCCAACTTGGCGGGTGCTGATGTTTGTGGTCGGCCCGGTCGCTTTCCGGCGCATGACGCCTCCACTTGGCAACCAGTTCATCGTGAGCCTGAAAGACACGTCACTGTTCATCGTAATTGGCGTCGGCGAACTGACCCGTCAGGGGCAGGAAATCATGGCAGCGAACTTCCGGGCGGTTGAGATCTGGACGAGCGTGGCCCTGCTGTACTTGCTGATGATTGGCTCACTGACCTTCGCCTTGCGAATGGTTGAAAAGCGGATGCGCATCCTATGAACATGGTTGAATTCAAAAACGTAAGCAAGCGCTTTGGCTCGACGGTCGTGCTTGAGGACGTGAATTTCTCGATCAAGCAAGGCGAGGTGGTAGTGCTGATTGGCCCGTCCGGTTCGGGCAAATCGACCTTGTTGCGCTGCATCAATGCGCTCGAAACCATCGATTCCGGTGATCTGCTGGTGGATGGCCTGAGTGTCAGGGGTGGCGCCTCAACCGTGCGCGAAATCCGGCAGGAAGCCGGCATGGTTTTTCAGCAGTTCAACCTGTTTCCGCAAATGACTGCATTGGAAAACGTGGCATTCGGACCACGGCAAGTGCGAGGCGTTGCCAAGGCCGAAGCGCTGCGTCAGGCCGAGGAGCTGTTGGGTAAGGTGGGTCTGGCCGAACGCAAGCACCATTACCCGAACGAATTGTCGGGCGGACAGCAACAGCGCGTGGCCATTGCGCGCGCGCTGGCAGTCAAACCCAAACTGATGTTGTTCGACGAGCCAACTTCGGCACTGGACCCGGAACTGCGGCAAGAGGTGTTGCGGGTCATGCAGTCATTGGCCGAGGATGGCATGACCATGATCGTGGTCACCCACGAAATCGCATTCGCCCGCAAAGTGGGCACGCGGCTGATCTTCATGGAACATGGCCACATCACTGTGGATGGCCAGCCGGCCGAACTCCTGGACAACCCGGAAAACCCGCGCCTGCGGGACTTCCTGCAACACGTCGAGTAGGTGGCAATGCTTTCGTTTTTGACTATTCAGGGCACGCCCTATGACGTGGGACTGGCGCTGGGACGTTTCGGCGCCGACGCGGTGCATAAACACCTTCTGCACACCGAAGCATGGGAAAACGTGATGCGCTGGCGCAACTCCGCGCCCGTCGCCGCCATGCGCCAGTTGGTTCAGGCGCATTTCCCGGCCTACTGGCAAGAGCTTGAAGGCATGGCGGCCGGACTGGACCTCGACCCCGATGAGGTGTTTCTGTGGAATTGCCGGGGCGATTTGTATGCGATGTCCCCTGATGGGTGCACCACCGTGCAACTGCCACACAGCGCACCGGACCAAAGCGCCGTCCTTGCGCATAACGAAGATGGCGATCCCGGATTTTCCGGGCGTTGCGCCATCGCACAGATAAGAATAGACGGAGGCGGTTCCTACACCTCATTCGTCTATCCGGGCTCCTTGCCTGGCCACACCTTTGCCGTCAACCAATACGGAGTGGCCATGACGGTGAACAATCTGCGGATTTTGCACACTTCACCGGGACTTCCACGAATGGTGCTGGCGCGCGCGATGCTGGATCAGCCAGACCTTTCATCGGCGCTGGATGTGCTGCAGCACTCCCCACGTTCAGGCGGCTTCCATTTCACCCTGGCGCAGTCCGGGCACGACGCGCTCGTGAGCGTGGAATTCTGCGCAGCCGTCTGTTCAGTGCAGACCATCAGGCACCCAAGTGTGCATGCCAATCACATGGTGCATGCTGCACATCGGGACCAACCGCAAATCGTCACGGGGTCATCGGGACACCGCCAGATCCGCGGCGAAGAAATGCTTGCAGCAAGCGCCGCGCGAGGAGCGCGCATTCACCCGCTGGACATCATGTTCGACCAGGACAACGTCCGGTTTCCGATTTACCGTAATGCACGGAATGACAGTGACAACGAAAACACGATTGCAACGGCCGTCATGCAAGTCAATGCGCAGGCCGTAGACTGGCAGATTCATGTCGGGCAGTCGCGGCAGCCGCTTTACCGGTTGCGCAACAATTCATTGTGCTGAGAGATTGCTTTGGATGGATTTTCCCTACCCAAAGCCCCCGTCCGGCTGCCGCGAACGGTTGATGAGTTGCGCCAACTCGCACTGGCCATAGGCCGCAACGAAAGCGCAATTTCACTGGGAGCCAAGGCGCATGGTGTCTTGTGCCGGCTGGTCGATCATCCGGAAGAAACGGCGTTGTGGACCATTTCCGAACTGGCCCAGTGGTTGCAGGTGAGCCCCTCTACGCTGACGCGCCTCGCCACCCGTCTGGGCTACAAGGGGTTTGCGGATTTTCATTCTGTTTTTCGCGACACGTTTACAAAGAGCACGCCAAAATTCTACGCCCGGCAAGCCCACCGCCTGATCAATGACGCGCACAACATTTCACCCGAAACCGAGTGGGACGTGGTGGCACGACTGTCCCAGGAATCCATCCGCAACATCGAGACATTCGTGGGGCAGATCAATCCCGGAGATTTGGCGCATGCAGCGCATCTGCTCGCCCATGCACGGCGCGTGCGCGTGTTTGGACTGCGGCAAATTCACTCACTTGCCAGTTTTCTGACCTATGGCCTGGGCATGCTGCGAACCGATGTTGCGCTTTTGGATGGTCCCGGTGGCGGAGTGGCCGAAGGCTTGGCGCAAATGGAGCCCGGCAATGTGCTGGTGGTTTCGAGCATGGCGCCTTACACCCGTACGGTGGTCGATGCAGCGCGCGTGGCGGCACAGGCTGGCGTGGTGGTGATTGCGCTGACCGATACCCGCGCCTCACCACTGGTGCCACCGGCGCGACATGCGTTTTTCATTCCCTATGAAAGCAGCTTCATCAGCAACAGCATGGGGGCTTATGTGGTGTTTTGCGAGTGTTTGCTCAATCTCGTTGCTCGCGATTTGAGCGATCACGCATTGAACGCCGTGCGCCGTCGCGAGGGCTTTATTTCGCAGCTTAATGTCGAAATGGGATAAACGACGCACCACGGCCTAACCATTGATTCACGACTTAACGGGAGCCGATCTTGACACACATCATTCACCGCAGTTTACTGGCATCACCACGGGTGGCTGTCAGCGCATCGGGCGTCCACATCTACGACAAGCATGGCAAGTCCTATCTGGACGCATGCGGCGGAGCGGCTGTTTCCTGCCTGGGTCATGCCCATCCCGATGTGCTGGCGGCCATGCACGCCCAGATCGACAAGCTGGCCTACGCACACACGGGCTTTTTCACCTCGGAGGTTTCGGAGGCCCTGGCCGATCACCTGGCGGCCCATGCCCCTGCGGGCCTGAATCAGGTGTATTTTTTGTCGGGCGGCTCCGAGGCCATGGAAGCCGCATTGAAATTGGCGCGACAGTATTTTGTCGAAATCGGTCAGCCCGAGCGCACGCTGTTCATCGCCCGGCGCCAGAGTTACCACGGCAACACCCTGGGCGCCTTGGCGGTTGGCGGAAACGAGTGGCGGCGCAAGCAATTCGCCCCGCTGCTCGTGGATGTCGGGCGCGTTTCGCCTTGCTATGAATACCGCGACCGCCACGCCCAAGAATCGCAGGATGCATACACCCGACGCCTGCTGCAAGAACTGGAAGACAAGATTCTTGAACTGGGACCGCAACGGGTGATCGGTTTTTGCGCCGAAACGGTGGTGGGCGCTACGGCTGGCGCCATTCCTCCAACCCCGGGATATTTCAAAGGGGTGCGTGAAATCTGCGATCGCCACGGCATCCTCTACATTGCCGACGAAGTCATGTGCGGCATGGGGCGCACCGGGGCCCTGTATGCCGTGGAACAGGAAGGCGTCGTGCCCGACATGATGGCGATTGCCAAAGGCCTGGGTGGCGGATACCAGCCCATCGGTGCCCTGTTGGTGCAGGAACGGCTGATTGATGCCATTCGCCAGGGCAGCGGCATGTTTCAGCACGGCCACACGTACATCGGCCATTCAACCGCATGCGCTGCCGCGTTGGCCGTGCAACAGGTAATCCAGCGCGACAACCTCCTGCCCCAGGTGCGTGCACGGGGTGAGCTCTTGCAGCGCCTGTTGCGCGAACGGCTGGGGAACCATCCGCATGTGGGCGACATCCGCGGACGCGGGCTCTTTGTCGGCGTTGAACTGGTGCGCGACCGCTCCAGCAAGACGCCATTCGATCCCTCGCACAAACTACACGCAAAAATCAAGGCCCAGGCCATGAACAATGGCCTCATGGTCTATCCGATGGGTGGCACCATCGACGGCAATCTGGGCGACCATGTCCTGCTGGCACCGCCATTCATCGTGACCGAACAGCACGTCGAGCAAATTGTTGACCTGTTGGCGCAATCCATCGATGAAGCTCTTGCATCGCTGGGGGGCGCATGAACCGCCACAGCGATCGCCTCCCGCCGCTTGCACCGGCACAATGGAATGAGTCGCAGCGACACTACGCACAGGAAATCATCGATGGCCCTCGCGGCGCGCTGATTTCACCGTTCGTGCCCTTGCTGCGCAGCCCCGAACTCATGGCGCACGCGCAGCGCATGGGCGAATACCTGCGTTACCGCAGCGCCTTGGGGCTGCGCCTGTCTGAACTGGCCATCCTGATCACGGCCCGCCAATGGTCACAACAGGTTGAATGGGCCATTCATGCGCCCATCGCCGCGCGCGAAGGGGTATCGGCTGACACGATTGCTGCAATTGCCCAGGGACGCCAGCCGCAAGGCATGCCGGCGGACGAGGCAACGCTGTATGCCTTCTCGATGGAGTTGCACCAGAACCGCTCGGTCAGCGACACCACCTGGGCAGATGCGATACGCGTGTTCGGCGAACAGGGAGTGATGGACCTGGTTGGCATTCACGGCTACTATTCATTCCTCTCCATGGTCATGAACGCCGCCCGCACAGAAGTTCCGCTATCGGCAGCCGATCCATTGCCGCCCATGCCCGATGTTTGACAGCCCTGTTTCCGCATGGCCCCGGCCAGCATTGCGAGGCACCGAATGCCCAGAGAAAGCATGCGCCGTTCATTGATCGCTGTATCCTCGAATGCCTGCAATGCGACGGACGCATCAACCACCCCAACCCGGGGACCGCTACCCCCACTTCTGGATGCGCTCTAACACACACCAAACCAATACGCCCAGAAAATAAAAACGGGCTAGCCCCTGTGAGGGCTAACCCGTTGATATATGTAATGGTCGGCGTGGCGGGATT
>JAGPIR010000108.1 GCA_018054915.1 Allobrachymonas sp. | reverse complement strand
ACCTCGTGGTAACGCGCAAGAATGTGGTCGATCAGCGCGGCAGGTTCGGTAATGGCTGTTGGCGCGCTGGAGCGTTGCAGCGGCATCAATTCGGCCAACACGTCCTGCAGATTCAGGCCTTTCTCGGCAACAGCCGCCTCCAGACTGACTTGACCACCACAACAGAAGTCGAGTTTGAGTCGCCGAAATACGGCGGTGGAGCCAGGAAGTTCCACGGCAATCTGGCCAATGGGCCGGGCGGGATTCAAGGTTAGGGTTTCAGTGAAAGAGGCATCCACAGGTCAATCTCCAATAAAAACAGCCTTCTCACTTTATCCGATCATTTTGCTCAAGTAAACAAAATCGAGAATAACAGGATAGCCTGTATTGGCTTTCGGAAAATATCCTTCAATCACTCCGGATAGCCTCGTCGGATGTGCCCGCGTAGCAAACGGTTTTTCAGGGGGTGTTTGCGGGGTGCGCCGCTTATGGAGAAAACTCCCGCCGCATCGCACGCACCAGCTTCAATCAGGGCTCGCCGGAATTTTCTGCATGCAGGCCAGAGAAAATCCGTTGAAACCCGACGCGACAAAATCTGCGCACATGCTGGATCAGCCTGCCACCGAATACTCTGATTACCTGCGCGCCCCATTCCTCACGGTGGGCTTTGCGACTACACCGCCGTCTGCCCCAGCCCCCGCAGCACATCCCGCACCAGCATGGCCCGATCGAGCGGTTTTTCCAATGCCCGCTCGATGCGCAGTTTTTCGTTGCCGGCCAGCTTGATGTGCCGGTTTTTCTGGATCAACTGGATGATGGCCATTGGATCCACTGGGGGATTGGGTTTGAAGGTGATCGTGATGACGGTGGGTGCAGCTTCCACTTTCAACACCCCATAAGGCTGGCTCAGCACCCGCAGCCGGTGCACCTGAACCAGCGTTTCGGCTTGTGGTGGCAATTTTCCGAAGCGGTCCACCAGTTCTTCAAGCAGGGCATCCACCTGCACGCTGGAATTGGCGGTCGCGAATTTTTTGTAAAACGACAGGCGCAAATGCACATCGCCGCAGTAATCATCGGGCAACAACGCAGGAGCATGCAGGTTGATTTCTGTCACGGCCCGCATGGGACTGAGCAAATCGGGCTCCTTGCCTTCCTTGAGTTGCTTGACGGCTTCGGCCAACATTTCGTTGTAAAGCTGAAAGCCAATTTCCATGATGTTGCCGCTCTGGTTTTCACCCAGCACCTCGCCCGCGCCGCGGATTTCAAGATCGTGCATGGCCAGGTAAAAGCCGCTACCGAGTTCTTCCATCTGCTGAATGGCTTCCAACCGTTGGCTCGCCTGCTTGGTCAACCCGTCCAGATCAGGAACCATCAGGTAGGCATAGGCCTGGTGGTGACTACGGCCCACACGGCCGCGCAACTGGTGCAGCTGCGCCAGGCCGAACTTGTCGGCGCGACTGATGAGTATGGTGTTGGCGGTGGGCACGTCAATGCCGGTCTCGATGATGGTGGAGCACAACAAAATATTGAAACGCTGTGCCACAAAGTCGCGCATCACGCGCTCCAGCTCACGCTCTGGCATCTGGCCGTGGGCAATGGCTATGCGCGCCTCGGGCAGGATTTCTTCGAGCTTCTGGCGGCGGTTCTCAATGGTTTCGACCTCGTTGTGCAGGAAATAGACCTGTCCGCCGCGCTTCAATTCGCGCAGCACGGCTTCGCGAATCACACCGCTGTTTTCGCTGCGCACAAAAGTCTTGATGGCCAGCCGCCGTTGCGGCGCGGTGGCGATCACGGAAAGATCCCGCAGCCCTTCCAGCGCCATGCCCAGTGTGCGCGGAATGGGGGTGGCGGTGAGTGTCAACACATCCACATCGGCACGCAGTTGCTTCATCTGCTCCTTGTGGCGCACGCCAAAGCGGTGCTCTTCATCGATGATAAGCAAGCCCAGGTTCTTGAACTGCGTCTTTTCCGACAGCAGTTTGTGCGTACCAACCACGATGTCGACAGAGCCATCCTCAATGCCTTTGAGCGCAGCAGTAATTTCTTTGCCGGAACGAAAGCGGCTCATCTCGGCCACTTTCACCGGCCATTTGGCGAAGCGGTCTTTCAACGTCTGGTAGTGCTGCTCGGCCAGCAATGTAGTGGGAGCCAAAAACGCCACTTGTTTGCCGCCAGTCACAGCCACAAACGCGGCGCGCAACGCCACCTCGGTCTTGCCAAAGCCCACGTCGCCACAGACAAGGCGATCCATCGGGCGCGGTGAGACCATGTCCTGAATCACGGCATGGATGGCGGCAAGCTGATCGGCTGTTTCATCAAACCCGAAGTCGTTGGCAAACACTTCGTAGTCGGCCGCGCTGAAACGGAAGGCATGGCCTTCGCGCAGGGCTCTGCGGGCATAAATATTGAGCAGTTCGGCAGCACTGTCGCGCACCTGCTCGGCAGCCTTGCGTTTGGCTTTTTCCCACTGGCCGCTACCGAGTTTGTGCAGCGGAGCCTCGTCAGCGCTTACGCCGGTATAGCGGCTGATAAGGTGCAGCTGCGACACTGGCACATACAACGTGGCATTACCCGCGTATTCGAGATGCAAGAACTCCTGCAACGTGGACGTACCGTCGGGATTTTTTTGGCCCATGTCCATGTTGACCAGACCCTTGTAGCGGCCTATGCCGTGCGCGCTGTGCACCACCGGATCGCCCATATTGAGCTCACTCAAATCCTTGATCAGCGCATCCACATCGCTGGCCGGCTCTTGCTTGCGCCGCCGGCGGTGCTGCACCCCGCCACTGCCTGCAAACAGTTCAGTCTCGGTGATCAAGTCAATGGCCTGTTCGCTCCAGGAGAAACCCTGTGCCAATGCAGAGGTAGCCAAACCCACTTTTTCGATGCCAGCCTGAAATTCAGCCAGCGTATCCATGAGCACTGGCTGTACGTGGCTGGCGCGCAAAAAATCGAGCAAACTCTCGCGCCGGCCCGCACTCTCGGCTAACAGCAGCACCCGATGTGGCGTGCTGCGAATATGCGTCTGCAGACGGATGAGCGGATCGTCGCTGCCGCGCGTGGCAGCGACATTGGGCAGTGGACCGAATTCCACGTAGGTGGCGTCATCGGCTTGCGTTTGTACACCTTCTCTGGTGGAGCGCAACGCCAGTTGCGCGAAACGCTTGGCTTGTGCATAAAACTGCTCGGCGCTCAAAAACAGTGTTTCAGGCGCCAGCGCGGGGCGCTCCGGGTCACCACTAAGCAGGCGGTGACGGTCTTTGGTGTCCTGCCAGAATCGCTGAAACGGGGTTTCGAGATCATCGTGCAACACCAGCGTGCTTCCGGCGGGCAGATAGTCAAACACCGTCGCCGTATCATCAAAAAACAGGGGCAAGTAGTATTCGATGCCAGCCGTGGCAAGCCCCGCCCCCATATCCTTGTAGATCCGGCTTTTGGTCGGATCGCCTTCGAGCAATTCGCGCCACTTGCTGCGGAAATGGCTGCGCGCGGCCTCATCCATCGGAAACTCTCGTCCCGGCAGCAGACGCACCTCGGACACCGGGTATAGACTGCGCTGACTGTCTGGATCAAAGGTGCGGATGCTGTCGATTTCGTCGTCGAATAAATCTACCCGGTACGGCCGCGGGGACCCCATCGGGAACAGGTCGATCAAACTGCCGCGCACCGCATATTCTCCCGGGCTGACCACCTGGCTCACGTGCGCATAGCCAGCCATGGTGAGCTGCGATTTAAGCGCTGCTTCGTCCAGCCGTTGCCCCTGTTTGAAGTCAAAGGTATACCTCGCCAGAAACGACGGCGGCGCAAGGCGATACAACGCCGTAGTGGCCGGAATCAGCACCACATCTGCACCGTCCTCCTTGCGGTGCTGGCTGATGCGCCACAGCGTAGCCAGGCGCTCGCTGATCAGGTCCTGATGCGGCGAGAAACTGTCATAGGGCAGCGTTTCCCAGTCAGGGAACAGCACGCAACGAAGCTGAGGGGCGAAAAACGGCAACTCCTCCAGCAGGCGCTGGGCGTCTGCTGCATCGGCCGCGATGATGGCGGTGCAGCGTCCCGCACTCTTGTCGTTTGTGGCCAGTTGCGCCAACAAGGCGGCATCAGCGCTGGCAAGGGGGCGCGGCAGCGTGTACCGTTGACCGGGAACGAGCTTGGGCAGTTGCATGGACGGGACAAACGAAAATACCCCTCGCCACAACGGGGAGGGGTTGGCTAAAAACCGATTGTAAAACTGGCTCGCCGGGTCGGATGTACAACAAAATGCCGCAGCACACCCGTAACGGCAACCGGCGCTTACCCTTCTTCGACAGGCGCCTTGACCAGCAGCACCGGCACCGGTGCGTCGTGCACCAGTTTGCGCGAAGTGGACCCTTCCAGGGCCGAACGAATCGTACCAAGTGCACGCGAACCCATCACAACCATGTCGATCGCACGCTCTTCAATGAGTTCCAGAATGGCCGGTGCCGGGTCACCCGCAAGCACCACCACATCAAACGGCACGCCCGCTTCCTTGAGCAAACCGACAGAGGGTGCCACCATGTCGGCCCCGGCCTCCTGTTGTACGCTTTCAAGCATCCGCGCATCATTGCGGGCAGTGATGATTTCATAGAACGAAGCAGGCTCCTGCACATTGGCCAACACAAAACTGGCCTTGAGCCCATCCTTCACTAGACGCAGCGCAAAACGGACTTCATGCAGCGAAAGGCCGGAGCCGTCAACGGGCAGCAGGATTTTCATGGAATCTCCTCAATCAAATGGGTTCACGGACTGTTACTTACATTCTATTGTGCCAGCCGCTGGATGGATCGTACACAAACCACTCAGACCCTCCCTTGCTGCGATGACCAGACGCACCGCAGGCAAGATTGTGGCTCCGCGTGCACGCTCAATCCTGAGTGGCAACCACCCCATGCGAACGGCTCCCCATGACAATACGGAGCGGAAACATAAGCAGCAGTCTCGACTGCCTGACCCTGGCAACCGGCATTGCAAAAGCCGCTCCTCCTTAAGCAAAAAACAGCCTTGCGGCACACTAATGAAAGGCCCGTCAGGGAAAACCGTCCATATCAAGGCAGATCAACTGACTCGGGCACAATGGCATGCGTATGCACAACCCTTCGGACATCCAGCCGGCCCCGCATCTGTATGCGCTAATTCCCTGCGCCGGTTGCGGCAGCCGCGCCGGGACCTCGATTCCCAAGCAATACCAGCCAGTGGCTGGGCTCGCCATGATCTGGCACACGCTGTCTGCCTTTGCTGCATGCGCATCCATCCGTCGT
>JAGPIR010000107.1 GCA_018054915.1 Allobrachymonas sp. | reverse complement strand
GGCTGGCAATGTGCTCAGGCTTGCCGCCGGGCTGATCGCTCCAGCCGTCCCACAATCTGGATACGGTAAACCCCGTCAGGCCCGCCTTGGGGCGGCTGCCCCGGCCCGTGGCGCCTTCGTCACGGATTTCACCGCCTGCACCCGTAGCCGCACCGGCAAAGGGGGAGATGGCCGTGGGATGGTTGTGCGTTTCGACCTTCATCAGCACATGCTGCTCGGCTTCTTCCGGCAAATAGGCCTTGCCGTGGCAGGTGTCCTTGCGCGCCACAAACCGCTGCACCACGCGCCCCTGCATGATGGCGGCGTTGTCGCTGTAGGCTACCACGGTGTGCTGCGGCGACACCTGCTCGGTGTTGCGGATCATGCCGAACAGGGATTTGTCCTGTTTCTGGCCGTCGATGACGAATTCTGCATTGAAGATCTTGTGGCGGCAATGTTCGCTGTTGGCCTGTGCAAACATCATCAGTTCGACGTCGGTGGGATTGCGCCGCAGGTCGCCAAATGCCTTGACCAGATAGTCGATTTCGTCGTCGACCAGCGCCAGGCCCCATGCGCGGTTGGCCTGCTCCAGCGCCGCCCTGCCCCCGCCCAGTACGTCCACATACTCCATGGGCACGGGGTCCAGGTGTGTAAACAAATTCTTGGCCGCTTCCAGCGAGGGCAGCACGCTTTCGGTCATGCGGTCGTGCAGCAGCGCGGCCACCGCCTG
Organism: Allobrachymonas sp.; assembly: GCA_018054915.1. Classification (GTDB taxonomy): domain Bacteria; phylum Pseudomonadota; class Gammaproteobacteria; order Burkholderiales; family Burkholderiaceae_C; genus Brachymonas. Next base: position 4,564 of record JAGPIR010000107.1, on the reverse strand, counting down.
ACGCTGCGCATCGCTCAATGCGGCGCCATGCAGAAAATATTCGGTACCGCGCTCGACGCGGCGCACGCCGGCATCTTCCGTCAAGCCGCAATTGCGGGCAATGTCGGTGGCCTTGCTGGCCCAGGGCGACACGGTGCCGATACGCGGCGTAACGATGATCGTGGCATCTGCCACCCCCTGTCTGCTGAACGGCTCGCCATAGGTCAGCAATTGTTGCAATTGCTGCTGGCTGGCAACATCAAGCGGCTGGTCGCTTTCAACCCAATGGATGAAACGGGCGCTAATGGCGCGCACCTTGGGTGCAGCCCGCTGTATTTGAGCAAGCAACTGCTGGCTGCGGAACGGAGTCAGGGCATTGCCGCCTTCAAAGGAAGCAAGAAAGGTGTGCAGGGTAGACGCAGAAGTCATGGCGACGGAGGCAATGAAAAAGACAGGATAGCCAGGCCAGAACAGACCTGGCTTGCCTTGCGGGAACAGGAAAAATCAACAGCCATTGTAAGTCGGCAGCCTGCTCGGGTACCAGAGGAAATCAGCCGCGGGCTCCCTGGCCATAGCTCTTGCTAGCGAAGGGAATTTCGTCGATGCCACGCCGCTTGTTGATAACCAGCGTCAGCGTGAAAAAGAAGTTGCACATCAGATTGCACATCCTGGGCAGCACCATGGGGATCTCTCTGCCCTCCTGCTCAATGCGCACCATGAGGCGAATGGCTTTCTTAGCCGCCGAACGGGCCATGTGCAACTGCGGGACCGGTGGTATTCCCCGTGGCAGCACAAAGCTTCTCAGCCGTTCGTCAACTTCTTCCTGGTAATGGCTCAGACGCTGCTGCAACCACACCAGGTCTGCCTCTTCAATGGCAAGATGCCCACGGATGGAGCCATTGACGTGAAAAGCCAGTGGCTGAATGCGATCAAGGTCTGCCGCAATGTCCGGCATGCCGTCTGGCAACAGGGAAAAGGCAGCGCCGATGTGACCACAAAGTTCGTCGGTTATCACCTCGAAATCGCAGAGAGAGGATGTTTCGTAAATGAACGGGTAACAGCAGCAGAGTTCGTCATTGCGTTGTGCTTTCATGCGTTTTGCGCTCCTTACTTGGTGGTGATGACCGGAGGCTGGGCGGTCAGATCGACATGGACGGGTACCTGAAAAACCTCCGACAACCCGTCTTCGGTCAATACGTCGGCTGGCGTGCCGCAGGCGTAAACCCGGCCGTTCTGCATCAGGCACAGGCGGTCGCAATAGCGGGCGGCCAGACTGAAATCGTGGATGGCGATCACCACGCCATTTTCCCTGTTGGCGTAGCGCCGCAGGGTTTCCATGACGCTGCGCTGGTAATACAGATCAAGACTGGCGATCGGCTCATCGGCAAGCAGAAGGCGGGGACAGCCAGCCAGGACTCTAGCCAGCCAGACCCGGGCCAACTCCCCGCCGGACAGCTGATCGACCTTGCGCTGGCGAAAGGTGGCAACACCAGCCTGTTCCATGGCCTCTTGTATGGCGGCAGCATTGGCATCGCCCCAGGGCAAGCGCCCCAGGCTGACTACATCTTCCACGCTTAACGACCATGCGCTTTCGCAAGACTGGGGCAGCAATCCAATGCTTTGCGCCCGCAGCCGGGGGGCCATGGAGCGGATCTCCTGCCCCGAGAAGGAGCATTCGCCAGCATACGGATGCTGCCCGGCCAGGCAATGCAGCAAACTGGATTTTCCCGAACCATTCGGCCCGATGATGCCGAGCATTTCCCCAGCGTCGAGCGAAAAGCTTGCACCGGCCAGGCGCGGTGGCAGATTCAGGTTGTGCACTTCCATCAGAGCCATCGTTGTCGGTCCTTCCAGATCAACCAGATGAAAAGCGGCATGCCGAGCAACGAAGTCAGCACCCCGAGCTTGATCTCGCGCCCAGGCGGCAGCAGTCGCACGCAAATATCGGCCAGACCGACCAGTACCGCGCCAAACAATGCGGACGGCAGCAGCAAACGATCAGGACGGTGACCGACCAGTGGACGGACAAGATGCGGAACCAGCAACCCCACAAAACCGATATTGCCGGCGATGGCCACCGATGCTCCCACCAGCAGGGCTACGCCAAGAACGATCAGGCGGCTGCCACGAATGACGGCCAGCCCCAGGCTCTGGGCCACTTGCTCGCCAAGGCTCAGGGCCACCAGCAGGTGCCGCTGGCCCCAGATCAATGCACCGCCAACGATCAGTGCAGGCAGCAGAAAAACCAAATGACCCAGGCTGCGCTCGGAAACCGACCCCAACAACCAGAACACCAGTTCCTGCATGGCAAAGGGGTTGGGCGCGAAATTGAGTACGGCCGCCAGCGCCGCACCGGTCAGGGTTGAGATCGCCAGTCCGGCCATGATGACCATGGAGGAACGCGCCGAACCGGCAAGACCGAGCATGAGCAGGAGGGCCACACCGGCGCCGAGCAGACCGGCCAGTGCCGGTGCCACTTCGCCAGCGAAGGGAAACAGACCGAAATAAAAAACCGCCGCAGCCCCCAGGGCCGCGCCTTGGCTGGCGCCCGTCAGACTGGGGTCGGCAAGCGGGTTGCGCAACAGCCCCTGCAGCGCAGCGCCACTGAGTCCTAGCGAGGCTCCGACGGTCAGGGAAAGCAGCGTGCGTGGCAGGCGAATATCCCCAATCACCATGGCTGCCGGGCTGTTAATGCCGAGCAGCCAGTCGCTCAGCCCCGGCAAAACCGCCACCGGTGCAGACCCGGTAGCCAGCGACAGGAACGCCACCGCGAGCACGATCACAATGAGCACCGGAAAAATCATGGCAACCACCGGTGCAGTTGTTCAATCAGTTCCCATGTCCACGGGCCTGGGCACTGCCAGCGCCAATAATCGGTCGTCAGCCAGCGTTCACGAGGCACGACCCGCCGCAGCACCGGATGTTCCGCAAAGCGGTTGGCCAGTGCCCTGCTGGCCGGCGCCGCCCACAACACGGCATCGGGCGGGTCGGTCACGATGCGTTCCATGTCGAGGCGAACATAGCCGTCGTCGCGCAGGTAATTGCTCCAGCCAGCACGCTCCAGAACGCCGTCCTCGAAAGTGCCGCGTCCTGTTCCGATGCCGTTGGCACCGAGCAGCAACAAACGCCTGGGCGCAACGGCCGGTTGCTGCGGAGGCGGTGGCACGCTGGCCAGTGCGGCCAGTTTGCCGATCATGGACAAGAATCGCCGTTCATAGTTGCCAATCGCCTCCAGATTCGTTGGCAGAGGCAGAATCTCGACCCGCAACCCGAGGGTCTTGAGCCGACTGCGCAACTGCAACGCATTGTATTGACCCGTGATCACCAGATCGGGTTTCAGTGCGACGATGTGTTCCAGCGTGCCATCGTGGGTCGGCCAGCCATTTTCCAGCCAGGCGGCCGGGTACTGGCTATATATCGGGGACAGGGCCGCGACTTGGGCGCGATCGGCATATCGCGCCAGCATCCAGTCGGTGCAAAGGTCGAGGGAAACAACTCTGCCTGCGGGCTGCGCCACCGACGCCAAAGGCAAGAACAACAGGCAGACAAGACAGCCAAGAAAGTTCCGGACAAACCGAAACCACGGAACCGCCCCTGCAGGAACATGGCTGACGCGGGTCCGTGGCATGGCATCAGAAACGGTATTCGGCGCTGATATAAGCATTGCGCCGGTCTTCCGGATAGGCACTGAAGGAGGTGTAGGTGCCATTCACAATGCCATAAGAATAATATTTCTTATCGAAAAGGTTGTTGATGCCGGCAGCAAACCGCCACGGCCCCATCTGGTGGCTGACCTTGAGATCGGCCACCACATAGCCGGGCATGCGGCGGAAGCGGTTGGCCTGGTCGTTGTCGTAGCGTTGCTTGCCCGTGTAGATGACGTTGAACGTCGCACGGGTGTCGTCCGTGGCTTGCCAGCCGATGTTGAGGCCGATGCGGTCCTTCGGCACCATGGGAACCTCGTTACCGGTGACATTCACACCGCCGTAGACGCCCTCGCGGAATTTCGCCTGTGTTCGGGTATAGCGAGCCGCGACATCGACAGAATCTCCCAGGAACACCTTGCCTTCGAGTTCAAGGCCCCGGTGGCGGGTAGGAGGTAGATTCACGTTTGCACCAAACAGGTACGGGTTGATGTTCATATAGTGAATTTCATTGTCCACATTCATCTGGAACAAACCCGCCCGCATGCTGGCCCTCTTGCCGCTCCATTGCACGCCCACTTCACGGTCTTGCGAGGTTTGCGGCTTCAATGGTGCTGGACAAGGCGCCAACCAGCAACGGTTTTCATCGATATTGGCTATCCGGAAGCTGCGGCCCATACGGCCATAAGCTGAAAAATCGCGTCCCAGCTCCTGTTGCAAGGCAATTTCATGGGCATTCAGATACTGTTTCGTTGAACTTTCCGGATTGGGAACCAGCCGTTCGCGATGGTTCTGCTCGACACTTTCACGGCGAGCCCCAAGGCTCAGGCGGGTGCCTGTCGGGAAACGCATTTCGTCGCGAATATAGATGGCGCGGTTTTTCTGCTTGCCGTGCTCGTCAAGGCTGGAAAGCCAGTCTGTTCCGGTCGTATCGTTGTGGT
>JAGPIR010000106.1 GCA_018054915.1 Allobrachymonas sp. | reverse complement strand
TGCATGGACAATTCCGCTGGCAGACGGGCGCTCCAGCGCAGGGGGTTGATCAAGCCCATCCACCATTCGTTGCACACACTCCAGTTATGCGCCAGCGCCATGAGCATGCGGGCGCAGAAGGTGCGCAACGGCTGGATCGGCAACAGTTTGAGCAGGATGAAGGGAACCATCATGCCGAAAGTGACGCAGGTATTTGTCACATAAAAAAGGCCAGAGGCCAAAAATTTCAGAAAGAACATGATTGGAACACTTACAGCCTGACTGTCAAAATTTTTACTGTAAAGGATGCCACGGCGGCCCTCATGCCGCCAAGACTTCCTGCAGAGCCTGTGCAGCACAGGCCACTGTCTCGTCAATATCGGCGTCGCTATGTGCAGCGCTAACGAAACCGGCCTCGTACAAGGCGGGCGCCATGTAGATGCCGCGTTGCAACAGCCCGTGATAAAAACGATTGAATCGCGCGGCATCCGTCTGCATGACCTGCTGGTAATGCTGCGGTAGTTGCGGCAGAAAAAAGAAACCGAACATGCCCCCTTCGCAATCGGTCGCAAAAGGCACCCCCTGCGCATCGGCCACAGCCTGCAACCCTTGCATCAGCCGCTGTGTTTTACCGGCAAGGCTTTCGTAAAAGCCCGGTTTCTGTATCTCGCGCAAGGTCGCCAGCCCGCAGGCCGTTGCCACCGGGTTGCCCGAAAGAGTGCCGGCCTGGTAAACAGGACCCAGCGGGGAAAGGTGTTCCATGATGGCGCGCCGGCCACCAAATGCCGCCAGTGGCATACCGCCGCCAATCACTTTGCCCAGCACGGTCAGGTCGGGCTGCACGCCCAGCAGCGCCTGCGCGCCGCCCAGGGCCACGCGAAACCCCGTCATCACTTCGTCGAGGATGAACAGCGCGCCATGCTGCGTGCACAGCGTGCGGCACCCCTGAATGAACGCTGGCGTCGGGCGAACAAAATTCATGTTGCCGGCAATCGGCTCGATGATCAGGCAGGCAATCTCCGCACCATGACGGGCAAACGCCTGCTCCAGTTGCTCCAGATTGTTGTACTCCAGCACGAGAGTGTGTTGCGCCACCTCAGGCGGCACCCCCGCGCTGGTCGCCATGCCGAAAGTGGCCAGACCCGACCCGGCCTTCACCAGCAGGGCATCGGCATGGCCGTGGTAGCACCCCTCGAACTTGACCAACAGCTTGCGGCCCGTGACGCCACGTGCCAGACGGATCGCGCTCATGGCGGCCTCGGTGCCCGAACTCACCAATCGCACCATTTCCACGCTGGGCATGAGCCGGATGATTTCTTCCGCCAGTTCAGCCTCGCGTTCGGTCGGTGCGCCAAACGAAAACCCATCCTGAACGGCCCGTTGCACCGCCTCCAGCACGGCCGGATGCCCATGTCCCAAAATCATCGGACCCCAGGAGCCGATGTAATCGATATACCGCTGCCCGTTGGCATCCCAGAAATACGCCCCCTTGGCCCGCTGCACGAAGCGCGGCGTTCCGCCCACGGCGCGAAAGGCGCGCACCGGCGAATTAACGCCGCCAGGGATCACCCGCAAGGCCCGGTCAAACAGAGCCTGGTTTCGATCTTTGAGGGCCTGCACCGGCAATCTCTCCATCTGAAAAACTGTTCAAAACATCAAGTTCAATGACGCGTCGCGAAGATAACGCACTGGCTGGCATAAAGCACCACAGCGCTTCTCCACCACAGACGGCCTCATCAGGAATGGCGTCTTCGTGCACGTCTAAACACATGCTTCCAGTGTAGCTGACAAGATATTTACGCATGATCAAGAAACGATCCTGTCACCCCTTTTGCCTGCGGCCTGGATCGGAGCAGGCCATAAGCTTTTTTCATTCACGGCAAAAAGCGTGATGAATTTTTCCGAAACCCACAGGCTTATGGAACCGCGTGTGTAGAATAAACAGAGATATACATATTTTTAATATTTATCAATAAGTTGCAGATTGGCTGGCGCATGGACGCTATCAACCGCCCCACATGCAGCCCATGCTCCAGTGGGTTGTCATCCGTGACCGGATACACAGCCAGACGGGCGAATTTGTGTGAGACGCTGCCCCCTGACAGCCTCATGCTGCGGGTGGGTCATGTCGGCATGGCGTTTTTATGCATTGCACGAGCGGCGGTGACCCGAATGGTCACCGCATTCGAGACCGCCAGACTTTTGTCCAGCGTGACCGGCTGTAAGACTGCGCTAGATGATGGAGGGTGAGATTGAAAATACTCGTGATTGATGACAGCAACACCATCCGGCGCAGCGCCGAAATCTTCCTGAAACAGGGTGGTCATGAGGTCTTCCTGGCAGAAGACGGCTTTGACGCCTTGTCCAAAATCAGCGACACGCATCCAGACATCGTTTTTTGCGACATCCTCATGCCGCGTCTGGACGGCTACCAGACCTGTGCCATCATTAAGCGCAACCAAAGGTTTGCGCATGTACCGGTCATCATGCTTTCATCCAAGGATGGAGTGTTCGACAAGGCGCGCGGCCGCATTGTGGGCTCCAATCAGTATTTGACCAAGCCGTTCACCAAGACCGAGCTGCTTGCCGCAGTCGAAACTTTCACATCCAAGGAGTAATCTGCACATGCCCATTCAGCACGTCCTGATTGTTGATGATTCCAAAACCGAACAAATGTTCATGTCCAGCATCATGCAAAAGAACGGCATGACGGTATCCGTGGCCGATGATGCCGATGCCGCCATGGCTGAACTTGCGCGCAACAAGCCCGACCTGATTCTCATGGATGTCGTCATGCCCGGCAAGAACGGTTTTCAGCTTACGCGCCAAATCAGCAAAGATCCCCGTTTCGCCGATGTGCCGATCGTGATCTGCACCAGCAAGACGCAGCAAACCGACATGGTATGGGGCATGCGCCAAGGCGCCAGGGCCTACATCACCAAACCCATCAACCCGGCAGAACTACTGGCGAAAATCCGAGAAATCGGATGACCGCGAGAAGGAACTGTTGCGTCAGCATTGCTTGATTGAACACTCATCATGGCCAAACGACAGGCACTCCGCGAATTGCAGCAGCGCATTGCCGGCTTGCTGCAACAGGCCAAAAACGAGCAGGGTCCGGCTGCCTCCTGGCTCGGCGTGCGGCTGGGTGAACAACGGCTTCTGCTGCCGTTGCAACAGTCCGGAGAAATTCATGCCTTAGCGCCCATTCAGCCTCTGCCCTATGCCACTCCTTGGTTTCTGGGCGTAACGGCCCTGCGCGGCAGTGTGTATGGCGTCGTGGATCTTGCTGATTTCCTGCCACAAGCCCCGGCCGCATCTGCCCATGCGGAACGCTCCAGGCAGCGTCTGGTCGCCCTCAATGAAACGCTTGGACTGAACGTGGTTTTGCGTGTGGACGGACTGGAGGGTCTGCGGGGGCCCGACGCCTTTGTGCGTTGCGAGGCCGCCGCGCCGGATGCACCCCAGCATTGGGGGCCCGTTTTTTTTGACGGCGACGGCATTGCCTGGCAGGAAATCCGTTTGCTGGCGCTCGCGCAAAACCCGCAATTTCTCGACATCACAGCCCCAATCGCACCGTCAGTCCAGGCCCTGCCCGCTGACCTCCACTGAATACAAGGTACCCGTCATGAAGAACAAACCGAAGAATGCCTCCAGGGATCTGCCCTTGATACCGGACACGTCCGATACCATCCTGTCGCACTCCTTCTTGCCGGATGCGGGCAACAGCCTGTTCAGCAGCGAAACCGAAAGCATTTTGCCTTCTCTGGTTGATGAGCAGGAATATCTGAAGACCTACAAACAGAAAAAGGTCTCGACCGATGGTGTTTCCATTCCACTCCTGGGAAAACGGCCTGCGTCAACATATTTGCGTCTCCTTTCCGGCCTGTTCATTCTCTTCTTTCTGGCAACCAGCCTGCTTGGTTTCTATGCCGTCAATCCGGACGATTCTCCAGTTTCTCCATGGCTGGTTTATGCCGGCATGACTGCCTGTGGCCTGCTGGCGCTGTTGACGGTCATCGGACTTTTCAATGTCCAACTGGCCGATACGCGGCAGCTGCAGCAGCGTGCAGAAACCGAAAACAGCAAGAACCAGTCGGCCATTCTGCGCCTGATGGATGAACTGCAAACCATCGCCGACGGTGACTTGACCCGTGAAACAACCGTTACGGAAGACATTACGGGTGCCATTGCCGACTCTGTCAACAACACCGTGGAAGAATGGCGCATATTGGTGGGCAACGTACAGGCAACCGCCGACAAGGTGGCACAAACCACCGCGGATGTAGAACTGACGTCCAGCACATTGCTGGAAGCCTCCACCGAGCAACTCAGCGAAATCCGCCATACCGGACAATCGGTTCTGGAGATGGCCAAACGCATCAATAGCGCCTCTTACCAAGCCAAGGAGTCGGCTTTGGTGGCAATGCGTTCCCGGCAAGCCGCAGAAGAAGGACACACGGCCGTGCAGAATGCGATCGAAGGCATGAATGTCATCCGCAATCAGATTCAGGAAACATCCAAACGGATCAAACGGCTGGGTGAGTCTTCGCAGGAAATTGGCGAAATCACCGAACTCATTTCTGATATTACCGAACAAACCAACGTACTGGCCCTGAATGCCGCGATCCAGGCAGCATCCGCTGGTGAGGCCGGGCGCGGCTTTTCCGTGGTGGCCGCAGAGGTGCAACGCCTGGCAGAGCGATCAGCCGAGGCCACCAAACAGATCGCGGCCCTGGTCAAAACCATTCAAACCGACACACACGACGCCGTCGCAGCCATGGAGCGCTCCACGCAAGGCGTGGTTCAGGGCGCAACCCTTTCCGACAATGCTGGCCAAGCGCTTGGAGAAATTGACCGCGTGTCACACCAGCTGTCCGGCCTGATCCATAAAATCTCTGCCGCCACCAGCGAAGAGGCCGAGCAGGCCAATGCAATGGCTAGCAATATCCAGAAAATCTTTTTGGTGACGGAACAGGCAACAGAAGGAACCCGGACCACCGCACAACAGGTGCGCGAGCTTTCCAGAGTTGCGCAAGAACTGCGTGCATCGGTTGCGCGGTTCAGAATCAAATAGGTGCAACAGGTCATGGAAACAGCTGCTTTTCCCATCAGCCCACACTGGATGCATCACGATGATTGATCAGGACAATCCATTTGCGGCAAATCGCGACTCATCGGCAGTCGACTTGGGGCCGCTGTCATGGGTGGTGGGTTCCCTGCGTGAAACCCTCGATGGCGTGGGCGACCAGCTCGACCAGTTCAGCCGTGCAATTGCGGCCGCCAGTGGCGGCCACCTGAGCACGCTAGATACCACGCCCTTGCGGTTGGCCGCCCAAGGCCTGCATGAGGCTGCCGGGGC